>CBIHMX010000334.1:0-3889 GCA_966211115.1 uncultured Gemmatimonadaceae bacterium
TTTCTCGCGATCCACCCATTGCTCAGCGGTGCCGGAGATGACGTAGATGATCTCTTCCATCGTCGGGTGACGATGGAACTGGTGAGCAGTGCCCGCCGGCATCAGGACGCGGACCATGAGCAGGTGCTCGGCGTCGGTCAGGCCGGGTCGGCACATCCACTCGTGAGGCCCCCAGGGAGAGGGCTCCACCTGCAACTCGGTTCGCGTGATGAAGCGTGCAGGCATTGGCGACGAGAACGGTTAGGGCAGGAACACGGAAACAACCTGACGTCGGTGCCGTTGTAACTAAGCCTCCCGCTCGGAGATTCGTAAATGGAAACGCTGCGCCAGGATGTCCGTTTCGCCCTTCGCGCCTTTGCCAGGCGACCGGGGTTCAGTCTCTCCGCCATCCTCAGTCTGGCCATCGGCATCGCCGCCAGCAGTGCGGTGTTCAGCCTGATCAACGCGGCGCTCTTCAAGCCGTTGCCGGGCGTAAGCCGGCCAGAACGACTGGTCGAAATCGCGCGCGACGTCGGCTCGGAAACCGGCGACGTTACCTGGGAGGTGTTTTCGCGACTACGTCAGGAACGCGCGGTGCTCGAGGACGTGAGTGCGATGGCCCTTGTCTCGGCGTCAATCGCCGGAGCAAACGAACCAGTCGCCCGCGGTGGATTGGCGATAACCGGCAACTATTTCGACCTCCTCGGCGTCCGTGCGGCACGCGGCCGTCTGTTCATGCCTGACGAGGCTTCATGGCCGGCGATCGCACCGCTCGTCGTCATCAGTCACGACACGTGGCAGCGCGAATTCAATGGACGGGAGGATATCATCGGCCAGGTGGCGCGGGTCAATGGCGTGCCCCTGGAGATCATCGGCGTCCTGCGGGAAGGATTCGGTGGTCATCACACCGGACTCCTGCTCGACGTCTTCCTGCCGATCGGTCTGGCGGTACCTGGGCTACCGGCGGCTCAGTCGCTTGCAACGCCAGGTGCCAGCTCAGTTGAGATGCTCGGGCGCCTGGCTGCTGGCACCAGTACGACAGTGGCAGCGACGCGCCTTTCCCAGGTCGCCGACCAGCTTCAACGCGAGACGTCGAGCATCGCGCCGCTGCATGCCTACGAGATCGACGTGAGTGCCTGGGGTCCTCTGCCGGCCAGCGTACGGGTTCCGGTGGCCGCCTTCCTGTCGGTGCTGTTGGTACTCGTTGGACTCGCGCTGGCGATGGCGTGCGCCAACGTCGCCACGGTACTGCTTGCGCGCGCCGTCGATCGCCAACGTGAACTCGCCGTGCGGAGGGCGATCGGCGCTACCCGCTGGAGACTCGTCAGGCAGCTGGTGACGGAGGTGTCGGTCCTGTTCGTCTTCGCGGGGATTGCTGGCGCAACGTTCGCCATGTGGGCGACCGGCCTGCTCGGCGGCATCGTCCCGCCAATTCCGGTTCCGGGTCGTCTGGGCGCCGATTTCGGATTCGACTGGCGCGTCGCCGCGTTCGCTACGGTACTCACGCTGGGAGCCGCGATCGTGTTCAACCTGTTGCCTGCGCTGACGGCGACACGGTTTGACGTCGTGACGTCGCTGCGGGAGGCAGGTGGGACCGATTCGCGCTTACGCGTCAGGCTCCGGTCGATGCTGGTCGGTGTTCAGGTGGCGGTCACCTGTGTGCTGCTATTTGCCACGACGATGTTCGGTCGCGCGCTGGGAACCATGAAGGAGCTCCGGCCCCAGTGGAACGTGGACAACGTGCTCGTAAGCTCGATCGACCTGGAACTGAGTGGCACCACGAGCGAGGCTGGCAGGGTGTTCCAGGAAACGGTCCGGAACCGGATGGAGGTCCTTCCCGGGGTCGAATCGGTGGCCTGGGCCAGCAAGCTGCCCATCGGTGGACGGTCGACCCTGGGCCCCCTGCTCCCGTTAGGCAGCGTTCCTGGTGGCAGCGCCGGAAATATTTACGGCAGCTTCAACCGCGTGTCGCCGGGATTCCTGCGGACACTGCAGATCCCCTTGCTCAAGGGCCGCGACTTCACCGACCTGGATCGTGCCGGCGCTCCCGGCGTCGCCGTCCTCAACGAGTCGATGGCGAGGACCTTGTTCGGCTCCGGCGAGGCGTTGGGCCGCCGCTTTTCGACCGGGCAGGGCGAATACGGGCGGGAATTCGAGGTCGTCGGGATCGCGGGTGAATCACGGATCGGCGCGCCGGGGCAGAAGCCGGAGAACTTCTTCTACGTCCCGTTGGCGCAGATGTACAATGCTGCCGTCCATCTCCACGTCCGCACGCAGCCGGGGCTGGAGACTCAGGTCGCGGCGGCGGCACGGGCCGTGCTGCGCGAGGAGTCGGCGTCACTGCCGGTCGGGCCGTTCCGGCCGATGACCGAGGTGCTCGACGTCTACCTGTTACCGCAGCGCCTTGCTTCGTGGGTGGCTGCCGTGATGGGTGCCTTTGGCCTGATCCTGGCCGGCGTGGGCATCTACGGCGTGGCCGCGTTCACCGCCAGCCGGCGCAGCAGGGAAGTCGCGATCCGCCTGGCGTTAGGCGCGACGGAGCGTGACATCACGCGACTGCTGGTTGGTCGCGGAGCCCGCGCGCCACTGGTCGGGATGATGCTCGGACTTCTCCTCGGGGTTGGGCTGTCGTTCGGCGCGGCGACGGTCGTTCCCGGTATTCAGGCTGGTGATCCGGTGGCCATGCTGACCGTTGCCATCGGGATTTCGATCATCTCGGCTCTGGCCCTGACGATGCCGGTGCGCGTCATGTTGCGCCGCTCGCCGATGGGCAGGCTGCGGGAGGAGTAACCTGGCGGTTCTTGTGGTGTGACGCGTGGCGCGGAAACTTTCGGCATGAACATGCTCATCAGGTCGATCGAAGGCGAATACCTCCGCTACAAGGCGCTCGGCGAGTCTGCGTCAGCCGGTGAAGTTGTCGTCATGTTTCCGTATTCGGCCGAGCAGCATGCAGATGCAGTGTGCCAGGAGCCGATGATGCGCCCTCTTCGAATTTGGTTCACGTTCCTTGGTACTATGCTGTTGTGGGTGAGTGTCATGGACGTGGTTGAAGGAGACGAGTCATGGGTGGGGAGTCTGACATATTTCATACTTGCAGTTCTTACCGTGGGCTTTCCCTTTTTTCTGAAGCTCCTGCTTCGATCGATGCATCGCAGGACCGGTCAAGACGGTAGAGCGCAGGCGTTTCGATTCGGCCAAAAGGGATTTGCGCTCTCCGCTGATGCTGCCCTGACACCCTGGGGGCTCCTCGCCAGCGCCACGGAGGTGAAGGATGCGTTTCTCCTCAGGGATTCGATCTCGAACTATCCTGTGTACGTTCCCAAGAGCGCTCTCTCGCAGGCGGAACTCGATACGTTGCGCTCGATGTTCAGGGCCGCATTCGTGTCCCGCCCCAAGAAGCTGAGACTCCTGCCATCCGGCTAAGCCATTACGTCACAGCCAGCAAAGGACGAGATACCTGAGCCCGGTTCACGATCAGTGGTCCGGCTAGCGAACCTGAAGGGAACGACCGAGTTTGTGACTGCATACGAACGTCTCCAGGTATCCCGCAGCGCCGGAGCATCTCATGACACAGATCACCGACCTTCTCGCGCAAACTGGCGGCATCCAGTCCATGGCGAATGAACTTGGCATCAGTGAGAGCGAAGCATCAGCCGGCGCGGCGGCATTACTGCCTGCCATCCTCGGTGGATTCAAGAAGCAGGCGCCAACGCCGGCGCAAGGCGCTGGTGGACTTGGCGGCCTTCTGAATTCGCTCGGTGGCGGCGGACTGCTCGACGATGTGCTCGCCTCTCACCCGACCAATGTCGGGCGCGGCAACGAGGTGCTCGGCCAGATCTTCGGCTCGAAGGACGTCCTGTCTCTTATACACATCTCCGAGCCCAGAGACAAGAGGCAATCGCGTATGCCG
>CBIHMX010000335.1:0-3889 GCA_966211115.1 uncultured Gemmatimonadaceae bacterium
TGGCATAGTGGAACTCGTTGTCGTCTCCGTAGCACTCGTACGCGGCGTCGATCCGGACGGCGCAGGTATGCGCCCCGCCCGTGCCAATTGCCGTGTAGTAGCCGATGCCCGCAAACTGCAGAGACGGAGCGGCTCCCTCGCCAGGTTTCCCCCAGCACTGCATGACACCGTCCGCGCGTAGTGCACAGGTCTGAACGTGCCCGACACTCACCTGCGCGAAGATGCCTGGCGACGGAACGTACAGTCCGGCCGGTTGCTGCTGTTCCGTGAGCGGAGCGACGACGCGCGCCGGGTCGCTGCACGCCGTCATGACGGCGGCCGTTCCCAGCGCGTGCATCATGAAGCACGCGCCGCGACGCAGGGACCTGTGCAATAGCCTGCTCCGCGTCATCGCGCCCACCCCGTGAGCAGTTCGCTGGTGGCTGGGCTGTTCGTGATGTTCGCGACACCGATGCCGTCGGCGTTCATCACGTAGACGTCTTGTGTGAAATTCGATGACATCAGGCTGAACGCGAGACGCTTCCCATCGGGCGACCACTTGGGCAGTTCGTGCCGGTCGGTGCTGGACGAAATGATCCGGGTGACGGCGGTTCCATTCGCGCGCATCACGTAGATCCCCGAGAGGACGAGACTCCTCGCGGCGAACGCGATCTGCTTCCCGTTGGGTGAGTACGAAGGGTCGATCTCGGCAACATTCGGCGTGTTCGTCAGGTTGACCGACTGCTTCGAGGCCGTGTTGTACTCATAGATGTCGCCATCGCTGACGTATGCCAGGCGGTCTCCGCTCGGCGACGCCGCGGGACCCCATCCGGAGACGATCAACGTCTCGCCAGAGCCATCGATGTTGATACGATAGATGTCCAGGGTGGGGCCTCCAATCCTGACGAAGGCAATTCCTTTCCCGAACTTCGTCGGACGGGTGTCGCCGCTGCCGGCGGGTGGGCGTGTGATGCGCGTAACCGCGCTCCCGTCCGGGTTCATGATATAGATGCTTGTCTGCGATTCTCCCTTGGCGGCGTTGAAGAGGACACGCTTCCCGTCCGGAGCCCACGATGGGTCGAACGATTGATCGGCTGGAAGGGTGAGCGGCGTCGCCCCGGATCCATTTTCGTTCATGATCCAGACCGCGCTGTAGTCGTAGTACAGCATCCGGCTACCGGTCGTGCCCTGCTTGGCATACAATGCGTCCTTGGGCATGACGATCGGCTGCGTTGGCATCGATTCGCTGCACCCGACAGTCGCAGCGAGGATGAATGCCACCGTTGATGTGGAGATGGGGGGTTTCATGGGGACCTCTTGGGGGAGATGAGAAACGGCAAGCGTTGCCCGCGATCATCCAACGGAATGCAGTCCCGAAAGACGACACCCAATCCAGGACATGCAGACAGATCTCGACACGCTGTTGCGCCGGGCCCGCGAAAGTGACGGGGTGGCGGCCGAGGAACTGTTCGCCCTGTTGTACGAGGAACTGCACCGGCTGGCGGAGCACACCCTCCACCGCAACGGCGGGGCCCTCACCCTGGGAACCACCACCCTCCTGCACGAGACGTATCTCAAGGTGGCCGGTCGCGACGGTCTCGCGTTCGACGACCGGACGCGCTTCTTCGCCTATGCGGCTCGCGCCATGCGTACGCTCGTGGTCGACTACGCCCGACAGCGGCGCGCGATCAAGCGCGGCGTACAATTCGAGGTGACCCTGGACGACGAGATCGCCGGGTCGCCGGCAGCGGTCGACGCCAATGACACCCTGGTCCGTATCGGCGAGGGACTCACTGAACTGAGTGCCGTCGACGCCTCACTCGCCGAGCTGGTCGACCTGCATTTCTTCGGCGGCTTCACGCTGGCGGAGATCGCCTCGTTTCGCGGCGTTTCCGAGCGCACGGTTCAGCGCGACTGGCGCAAGGCTCGCATGCTGTTGCGTCAGGCCATTCCGGATGATTCGTGAGTCGTGACGTTGTGAGCCACGATCTCATCATCTCACGACATCACGACTCACTTCCTCGCTGACGCTGTGAGCGCAGCATACAACGACTCGGCGCGTTGCGTTCTGGAATGGGTACGTCCGTAGCCTCGAGCCAGCGGCTCGAGGGACGATGCGAGTGCACGCACGGCGGCGGCGGTGTCTTGCAAGGCGATTTTGGCCTGCGCCGTGAAAAAATGCGCCTGGCCGGCGAGTCCGCTGTGGGTGTCGGCCAGTGAGTCCAGTGCGAGCGCCGCATGCGCCCGGGCCGCGAGTGAATCGGCGGCCCGGGCATCTCCCCGCGACAGGCGCCACTCGCCTAACGTGACGAGGGGGAGGGTAAACAGCGACAGCGGCGACTGATCGACCCCGGCCACCTCCCGCAGCGTTCGGTCAAGAAGTGACATCGCCACCTGGTGCTCTCCACGCGCCGCTCGCGTTCGTGCCTGCAACCAGCTGACGGTCGCCCGTCGCCCGCGTGGTGAAGCGCGCATCGTGTCCATGATACTCGCTGCTTCAGCAATACGTCCCTGTTGCAGCCGCAGCTCGGCGATGGAGAGTGGCAGCTGTCGCATGATGTATTCATCGCGAGAGGTGTCACGTGCGGCCAACTCCAGCCAGCTGGCCGCCGAATCAGTGGACTCGAGCTTCAGCTTGCCGGTGCCATAAAGCCACGCCAGGTGTGTCGAGACGCCACCGGGGCCAAAGCGCGCCTCCTGGCGCTGTACATGAATGTGAAGCAGCGAGTCGGCCGCGGCGAAGTCTCCGATTTCGAGCAGCGAGACCGCCGTGGTCCCGAGCACTTGCTCCATCTGGTCGTTTCCACTGAAGCCTGACGAGTCGAGCCCATGCAGCACGTTGACAAAGTGCGGAATCGCTGATCGCACGCGTCCCGTGAGGCGCAGCACGCTGCCGTACTGATAGAGTATCGAGAGGTGGGCCGTTCCCCACGGCACACCGGCCAGGAACGTTGACGCACGCTGCATGCGGGCGAGCCCCTCATCCACCCTCCCTTCGCCGATCAGGAGTGACCCTTCGAATCCCAGGCACATTGCCGTGCCCGCCAAGTCGTGGTCGAGCGCGCCCGCGGCAAGTGATGCCGAGACCATGTCCATCTCGGCACGCGCCGAATCCACGATGTCGTCAAAGGCAAAGCTCTGCACGCGCCGGCATTGCGCGACCGTGGCCAGCCCCGGCAGGTTGGCGTCGCCGGCAATGTCTCGTGCGCGCGCCAGCATCGCCCGTTGGTCAGCTCGATCACCGGCCTCGTAGAGGCGATCGGAGAGATCCACGAGGACCTCGGCCACGAGCCACGGCTGCGCGCCATAGAGGCCGGTCAATACCCGCTCCGCCTCGTGAATGCGTTCCGCCGCCGTGAGCTCGCGTCCCAACGGCCCGCGCGTGTCAGCGGCCAGGACGCCCTGAAGGTTCATCATCGCTGCCGCCTTCCGGGCGCTGCGCACTGCTTGATCCCGTTCCCGCGCAGCTTCCAGTGCCTTCGCGACCGAAAACGTGGTGGCACCGATCAGGCTGACCACCGCCAGCGCGCCCAGGGCCACGGCGGTTCGATTACGACGCACGAACTTTCGTACGCGGTAGCCGAGCGAGGGACGCCGTGCACTGACCGGTTCATGTCGCAGGACGCGCGACAGGTCGTCGGCGAATGCCGAGGCGCTCGCGTAACGTTCGTTAGGCGCCTTGCGAAGCGCCTTGCCGACGACGACGTCCAGCTCTCCGAGCCCAAGTGGCGCCGGTTCCGTCTCGAGCACGCTCCGCAACGCTTCGGGCGCCGAGAGCGTGTCCGCCCCGGTCGGATGCCGTCCAGCAAGGAGGAGGTAGAGCAGCACCCCCGCCGCATACACGTCGGTGGTCGTCGCGACCGGCTCGCCCGTGAGCTGCTCCGGTGCCGCAAAGGCCGGCGTCATCGCG
>CBIHMX010000336.1:0-3860 GCA_966211115.1 uncultured Gemmatimonadaceae bacterium
ACATGAATGCGGATGGCACCGAGCTGCCGCGCCAGGGTCGCCATGCGCTGCACGGCTTCGAGCGCGTGACGCATCGAGGCCGCACTCAACTTGCCGGCCCGCGCCAACCCGGCCCCTAACCGAGGAGCGGCCTTCATTTCGTCGATGATGCGGATGTTGCCGCTCGGGCTGACGTCGGCGACGATCTGCCGGATGGAGTTGGACCCGATGTCTATGGCAGCGAGGCGCAAGCCTTCGGACGGCCTCGGGATCTTCGAGGCCAGGTCGAGGATGCGGACCCGCGGCGCAGTCATGCTGGAGTGTTGATGAGTTGAAATGAGTTGATGAGTCGATGAGGTTGATGGCGCTGCCAAGGCGCAACGCCGAGAAGGGAAATAACCTGTTGGTCCCTCTCCCCTGTTCAACCTCTCAACTCTTTGACTGCTTTTCTACCCCTCAGAAGTTCGCGATGAGGTGCAGAAAAAACGTTCGGGATGGCGTTGTGACGGATCCGCTTTTCGGGAACAGCGATTGCACGTCGAAGGTCACGGATGTCCGCGGGCCGAGATCCAGCGATGCTCCAACGATGTAGCGGCGCAGTGCGGCGTTCAATGCGTCGTCCGGTCTTACGTCATCCACACGCGCGAGAACGGACCACGGTGAAGTCCTCGTTCCTGTCGCGAACGGCCGCCAGAGTCCGAAGATCGACATGAGACGTCCCGTCACATCGCGCGCGCTGGGTGCAGTCGCTTGCAGCGTGTCCGCGGTTTCCGCTACGTCGAGCCGGCGTGCGATGTGCGCGCCCAGTGCCAATCGATGGTTGCGATACGTGGTAAGAAAACCGAATCGGTGCTTGCGGCGCGCGTCCGTCACCGGTGAAACGGTGCCCTTGCCGTCAACAAAGTCACTCGCGCGTGCCCCGAAGCTGAGCCATGGCGTCAACTCCAGACCGCTCAGCCATCCGCTGGTGCTCGAGAAGGGAGTCAGCGTCAGGCGCGCCTGGAAATCCTTGTACCGATCGGTCTCTCGCGAGGTGTAGCCTGATCCATTCACCACGGTGGCGTAAACCTCACCCTTTCTGTCCGGAAGCGTCATGCCCACCGCGACGCCGGCATCGGCAGAATTGAAGTAGCCGTTGAGATCGACAGCGACGGGTGACAGGCCGCGCGGCCAGAAGCGTTCCTCCTGCTCGATCACGACGGTTGGTATCAATCCCAGACGGGCGAACACACTCACGCCGCGCCCGGTGTCGCGCACAAAATCGTGGTTGAAATACGCGTACTTCACGCGCATCGACCATCCGCTGTAGTAGTCGTCGCGGTTGTCATCGCGTTGCTGGAAGACATCGAGCGTCACACGAATACTGTCCCGGCGACTGGTCGCGGCGCGCGCCGTCAAGTAGGCCCGATCGATCTCGAATCGGTTCGCCGATCCGGCGTCTCGGGTGCCGCCGTATTGGTAGTTCAGAAAGAGAACCCCGGACACGGAAATCCCGCGCCTGGTCGAGTCAGCGTCCTGGGATCGTGCTTCGGCGCTCGTCAGCACCAGCGCAATGAGCGCCATCATGCAAAAAAAGGGGTCAGACACCTTTACGCGGATTCCGCGCGAAAAGGTGACTGACCCCTTTTCCTTGTTCTGCGTCATGGGCGCCTCCCATGCAGGCGTCGCTGAATCGTGGTAAGGATCATCTCGATGGCGACGGCATTTTCCCCGCCACGCGGAACAATGATGTCCGCGAATCGCTTGCCCGGCTCAACGAACTGTTCGTGCATCGGTCGCACTGTCGCCAGGTACTGCTCCAGGATCTCCTCCAGCGGCCGCTCGCGCTCGGCCATGTCACGTTGAAGGCGACGGACCAGCCGGATGTCGGCGTCGGCATCGACAAAAATCTTCACGTCGAGCAGGTCGCGTACCCGCTCGTCCGCAAACAACAGGATCCCGTCTACCACCACCACGTCGGCCGGCGTGATCCGTTCGCTCCCCGGACCTCGCAAATGGGTCGTGAAGTCATACACCGGCTTGTCGATGGCTTCGCCGCGGCCCAATTGCTTCAGGTGCACGATGAACAGGTCGAGATCGAACGCGTCCGGATGGTCCCAGTTGATTTTTCTCCGCTCGTCCATCGTGAGATGGCCGAAGTTGCGGTAGTAACCATCCATGTCCAGAAACACCACCGACGCATCCGGACCGGGCGAGTCCGAAAGAGATTTCGCCACCTTCCTTGCGACGGTGGTCTTGCCGGACCCGGTTCCGCCCGCGATCCCGATGATGAGGGACTTCACGGATCGATCACTGGTTGGCTCCGGCACCGAGGACGATGCGAAGGCTTTGTACGAAATGAAGTGAGGTCGCTGTCACGGTTGTGTGTCGGAGGTTGGACGCAGATGTCCGTGCTGACCGTGCGAGTTGGAACTGGTCGCAACCGGCATTCAGTCAAGGCTTTCCCGTGCTTGCGGCTGCCTTAGAATCATAGTCGAACCGGGACTCCCAGCGTTCCGGCCGCGCGTCCTGACGAACGTCCCATTTCAGCCGGCTTGAACCTTTGCGCATCCTCGGAAGGCCACCAAATGAGTGACGCGATTCGCGCATACGTAAACGGCAAGGGTGTGGACGTGGCGCCAAATGCCACCGCCATCGATGCGGTACGCGTCTGGGATCCCGCGGTCGCAGCCCAGGTAATCGCCGGCGAACGCGCGCTGACCGACAGTCGCGGGCTTCCCCTCGCCCCCGACGCGCCTATCACCGGCGGAAGCATCATGCGGATCGTTTCCAACCGCCGACGCGGGGCCGAGGGCGAATGACGGTCGTTACCAGGTCCCTGCTCGAGCGCCTCCCGAAAGCCGAACTCCACTGCCACCTGGACGGATCCGTCCGGCCCGAGACGCTGATCGAGCTCGGTCGCGAATACGGCGTGCCGATGCCCCGCGACGACGCTGAGTCGCTGCGCGACTATATGATTGTGCGCGACGCGCACAGCCTCGAGGAATACCTGACGAGGTTTGCGGTCACGCTGTCGGTCATGCAGACCGCGGAGTCCCTGGAGCGGATCGCGTATGAACTCGCGGAGGACGCGTCAAAGGAGGGTGTCTGGTACCTGGAGACCCGGTTTGCGCCGAACCTCAATGCGAGAGGCGGATTGACCACGGCCGAAGCCCTCGAAGCCGCCATCAGGGGCCTTCACCGGGCGGAAAAGGAATTCGGCATCGTGGCGCGGGTTCTGGTGTGCGCATTGCGTACCCAGCCGCCCTCTGCTTCACTCGAGATGGCGCGGCTGGCGGTCGACTATCACGGACGCGGGGTCGCGGGCTTCGACCTGGCCGGTGCGGAGCAGGGGAATCCGGCCTCGGCGCATGGTGCAGCATTCAGCCATGCCCGCGAACACGACATCCCCTGCACGTGCCACGCCGGCGAGGGAGACGGCGCCGCGTCGGTGCGCGACGCGGTCCACGGATGCTGCGCCAACCGCATCGGCCACGGCACGCGGCTGATCGAGGACGCCGAGCTGACGAATTACGTGAATGACCGACGTATCCCGGTCGAGGTCTGCCTGACGAGTAACGTCCAGACCCAGGCGACGCCCTCGCTCGAACAGCATCCGCTGCCGGCATCCCTGCGTCGTGGCTTGAACGTCGTACTCAACACCGACAATCGCCTGATGAGTGGCGTGTCGCTCACAGACGAATACGTGGTCGCGTCAGGCAGTGCGGGCGAGCGACTCAAGCGACCGACCGCCGCAGTTCATCGATCGCTGCCCGCGCGCGCTGCGCCAGTTGTTGCCGCTCGGCAAATGGCAGGAAGGCGCTGTCGAATCCGTTGATCGCCATCTGGGCGAGGGCATCGAAGCCGAGGCCAAGATCGCGCGACGCGACCAGGTATTCGTC
>CBIHMX010000337.1:0-3859 GCA_966211115.1 uncultured Gemmatimonadaceae bacterium
CTCCCCAGGAGATCTGAAATGGGCCGCGTGCCGGATTGGACCTCCGTGTCGGGGTGGCTGGCGCGTACGCGCTCGCTCTACCGCGCACTGCTGCATCGCACCGAGGTGGAGCTCGAGATACGCGAGGAGTTTCGCCATCATCTGGACGCGCGCGCCGAGGCCCTGGTGCAGGAGGGGTTGGCGCCTGACGCGGCAATGCAACGGGCGCGCCGTGAGTTCGGTCATGAAGGGACCCATCGGGCGGACGCGCGCGCCGCCAGGGGGTTGTCGTCATTCGCGCCGCTGCGCTTCTCGTGGCTCGACGTGAAGCTGGCACTTCGCATGTTGCCGAAGCATCCGATACTCAACCTGGCGGCCATCTTCGCACTCGCCGTCGGTATTCCGGTGGGACTGGCACCGTCGCACCTCGCACGGGTGCTCGAGGCACCGCTCCCCGGCGATGCGGCGGACCGGGTACGGGCGATTCGGCACTGGGATCCCCTGTCGTCAGCGGTCGCACCGGCCTGGGATGGCGACTTCACGTTCTGGTCGCAGTCGCTCCGCAGCTTTTCGGCGCTCGGCGCCTTCCGGACGTCGACCTACAACGTGGCCGCCGCCGGTGGTCAGCCCGTTCTGGTCGCCGGTGCACAACTCACATCTTCCGTCTTTCAGCTGCTCGGAGCCCGCCCCTCGTTAGGCCGAGCACTGGAGGCGGATGACTTTGCGGACGCTGCGCCGAATGTCGTCGTGATCGGCCACGGCATCTGGTCAACGCGCTTCGGCCAGGATCCTGGCGTGCTGGGTCGTACCATTCGCATTGGGCGCACCCTGCACGTGGTAGTGGGCGTGATGCCTGATGGGTTTGCGTTTCCCACGAATGAAGCGCTGTGGCTGCCCCTTCGCCTTTCACCGGTCAGTCGTCTCGAAGGCCGGATGAACGTGCAAGTGATCGGCCGGCTGGCGGATGGTGTGTCGACGCAGGAGGCGCAGGCGGAGCTATCGGCAGAGGGGCGGCCACCATTGCCAGGCACAAACGAGGAGCGGGCGAGGCTGCGAGCGGAAATCGTGCCATTCGGTCTCTTGTATCTTGGTCTACCCGCCGGTGGACTGGCCAGCTTGCCTGAATTCCGCTTCGTGCAGGCTTTGATGTTCGCCTTGTTGCTGGTCGCGTGCAGCAACGTCGCCATGCTGGTGTTCGCGCGCACCGCGACACGGCTTCGAGAGCTGGCGATTCGCACCGCACTCGGTGCGAGCCGGGCGCGCATCGTATCGCAGATCTTTGTCGAAACCCTGCTGCTTGCCGTCATCGCGGCGGGTGTCGGCGTGTTGTTGTTTGATTGGGCGCTCGATCACGTGAACATCGCCGGACTGGCGGGTGCGACGGCGCTGCCGTACTGGCTGTCGCTGGACCTGACGCGCGCGACGGCGGTCAGTGCGGTTGCGTTCGCGGCCGTCAGCGCGACCGTGGCCGGCGTCCTGCCGGCAATCGTCATTACCGGTCGCACGATCTCGCAGAACATCGGCGGCGCATCGAAGGTTCGCTTTGGAAAGGTGACCGGTGCGCTGGTCGTGGCTGATCTCGCCGTCTCGGTCGCGGCGGTGGGAATGGCGTTTGCGGTCGTCCGTCACGCCACGGATCTGCAGACGGCAAATCGTGCGACCGGTATTCCGGCCTCAGAGTACCTGGCAGTGGAGTTTCGCCTGCCGGAGGGTGCACGCAACGAGGCGGCGGAAGACGACGCGGGGCGGTCGCTGTTGCAACTGGCAGCGGCCCAGCGCGAACTCGTCGCGGCCATCGAACGGGAGCCCGGCGTCAGGCGCGTGGCCGTAGGTGACGCCCTTCCGCGCATGGAGCACCGATCGCGACCTTACGAGCTGGACGGCGAAGGGAAACTGGATGGCACGGTGCGGTGGACGCGACTCGCGCGCATCGACGTGGACTTCCTGGGTGCCCTCGGGACGCCGATCCTCAGCGGACGCGATTTTCAGCCGAAGGACGTGGACGAAGGAACGCGCGTCGCGATTGTGAACGCCGCGTTTGCTGAGCGTGCACTTGGTGGACGCGAACCGATCGGCCGGCGCGTGCGGTTGTCGGCGCTCTCCAGCGACAGTGCGTCCTGGTACGAGATCGTCGGCGTCGTCGGTCCCCTGGGCGTGAACGTGGTGAATGCCGACCGGGGCGAAGCTGTGTACGTGCCGGCCGCGCCGGGAACCATCAACCCGATGCAATTGGCCGTGCACACGGTGATGCCACCCGCCAGCCTTATCCGCCGCGTCCGGGAACTCGGGATGGCGGTCGAGCCAGATCTCGTGATGGGAAAGGCGTCGGTCCTCAGTGACGTGCGACAGGGCGACTGGTATCTCGTGATGGGGCTCGCCGCGGGACTCGTTATGCTGGTCGGCGTCCTGGTCGCCCTGGCGGCGTCCGGCCTGTACGCCATGTTGTCCCTCTCCGTATCCGAGCGAACGCGTGAGATCGGCATCCGTGCCGCCCTTGGTGCACCTCGTCATGCATTGCTGGCGACGATCCTGAAACGTTCCCTGGTGCAGATCGGGTTGGGCGCGATGATCGGCCTGCCGATTGCCGCTCGCGCCGTCTTCGAGCTGACCGGTCCCTTGCCCGGGGTCAGGTCGATATCGCACTCACTGGTGGTCGCGCTTGGATTTTCAGCGGGAATCGTTCTGCTCGTCGGAATAGGTTCCTGTCTCGTACCCGCGCGGCGGATCTTCGCCATCCAGGCGAGTGAGGCCATGCACGCGGACAGTTGATACGACCCTTGGACCGCTGAAGGATGTGGTGGATTCAGGCAGTATCTCGCTGTGCGCGGCCACCTCATGTCCCGACCAGGCCAGCGAGCCTGTAGCCGACCACGACGGCGATGAGGCCCAGTACCACCTGGGCCAGCACGTTGCCGATTGCGCTCGCCCATGCGTGCTCTCGTGCGAGGAAGATGGTCTCATAGGCGAACGCCGAAAACGTCGTGAACCCACCAAGGAATCCGGTCATCAGGAACAACCGCGTGGCCGGTGTGAAGAGACTGGCGCGTTCGGCCAACCCTGCGATCACCCCGATCGCCAGGCAGCCGGTCACGTTGACCACCAGCGTTCCGTACGGGAATCGCGCGGCACCGGTGGATTGCAGCACGAGACCACCAAGCAGGTAGCGCGCCACTGATCCAAGAAAGCCGCCGGTTCCTACGAGCAGAAGATTACGCACTGGATTTCGGGGAAATTGTCGAGAGCAGCGTCGCCACAGTTCATTCTCCGCGCTCGCTCTCAGGCGCGTTGCGCTCCGGCGGCTCGGCGGAAGGTTCCTTTCCCACGCACAGGACGCAATACAGGATCGTGCCCATGTGGGACTGCCGACCGACCGCTGTGACAACCCACGGGCGATTCTGCCAGGGTGGGTCGTGCCGCACGTGTTGCGAGTGGCCGCATTCGAGGTCGGCAACCCAGTCCTCATGCGCGTCCTGGTGGAAACCAACGATACGGCGTGCGATCATCGGCGCAAGCTCCGCAAATCCTGGGCGCGAGCACGGCTGACCGGGACGCGCGTCCCATCCTCGAGTTCCGCCTCGAGATTGCCGCGCGCATCGCGCTTGAATGCACTCACATGGTCGAGGTTCACGACGTGCGCACGATGAACCTGGACGAATCGCCGCGGGTCGAGGCGTGCGGCCAGGCTGCTGAGCGACAGGTGAAGCAGGTGGCGAGTGCTGCCCGCGTGCGCAACGACATAGTCCCCATCAGCTTCCAGTCGTGTCACTCGATCGACCGGCAACAGTACCGTCGCATTCCCGACTCGTACGAACAGTCTCGTGATCGGACCGCCGCCAAGTGCGCCGGTCAACCGTTCGATGGCGTCGCCCGACGATGGTTC
>CBIHMX010000338.1:0-3857 GCA_966211115.1 uncultured Gemmatimonadaceae bacterium
GGCATGGACCCCGACCACATGAACTTCCACCGCACCACGCTGTTGCACTACATGTCGTCGGAAGGTGAACTGGCCAAGGCCAGGCTGCTCGTGAAGCACGGTGCCGACATCGATGCGGTCGACGACGAGTATCGATCAACCCCGCTCGGTCTGGCGGCCCGGCGTGGACAGGAGGCGATGGTACGCTTTCTGCTCGAGTCGGGAGCGGACGGGAACCTGGCCGGCGCGTCGTGGGCAACGCCACGAGCCTGGGCACGGAAACGCGCCTACCCTGACATCCAGCGACTGCTCGAATCGGCCGGCTACTCTGCCTGACGAGGCTCGATTATGGATTGGCGCAGGTTATCCGCGAGTGCCGTACTTTTCGTGTTCCGGTCGCGGCGCGGAGACGGTTGCCGCAGGCCACGGACCGAACGGACGATCGTGCAGGGGCTCGGATCCGAAGCGGAGCACGTTGCCGTCGAGATCTTCCACGTGCATCTCCAGTCCCCACGGAAAGTTCGTCGGGTCCATGCGGATGCGCGCGCCATTGGACTGATACTCGACACACAGCACCTGCGTGTCGCCAACGCCGATCCAGACCCACGCCGGTGGGTTGCCCTGGTCTCCCTGGCAAAGCATCAGGTTCGCGTCGCCACGCGTGACCGAAGCGACCTGGGTCGCATCGAACCAGTCGAGCGTGAAGCCGAGCACGTCGCGGAAGTACCGTACGCTCGCGTCGAGGTTGTGAACGCGGAGGATGGGGGAGGCGTGATGGAAGTTCAGCGCTTCGGTCGCCGTCATGTCCGTGATACTACGCCGGCCGCTGTGCGGTGTCACGCGATCGATGACGAGTTGTCGGGAATCGTCCTCTCGCGACGATCCAGCTACTGCCCACCCCATCCGGCACAGGCCATTCAAGCGTACATTCGGGCATGCCAGCCAGAAAACCCACGCCCACGCCAGTGGCGAGCCAGTACAGGCCGCATCCATGGCACGGACTCGACGTTGGACCAAAACCGCCTGGCCTGCTCACCGCGTACATCGAGATCACGCCGTTCGACCCCATCAAGTACGAGGTGGACAAGCACTCGGGCTATCTCCGGGTCGACCGGCCCCAGCGCGGCTCGTCGCAGCCGCCGGCGCTTTACGGATTCATCCCGCGCACGTATTGCGACGCCGAGGTGCAGAAGTTGTCGCCGACCTCGCTCCGCGGCGATCACGATCCGCTCGACATCTGCGTCCTGAGCGAGCGTCCGATCACCCGAAACGAAATTCTTGTCCGGGCGCGCGTGGTCGGCGGGTTCAAGATGGTCGACAGCGGTGATGCCGACGACAAGATCATCGCTGTGCTCGACAACGATTACATCTACGGCTCGGCGCGTGACATCGAAGACCTGCCGCCCGTGCTGGTGGAACGGCTGCGCCACTACTTCGCCACGTACAAGCTCGTGCCTGAGCGCCACTCGCCCGTGACGATTGAGCGGGTTTACAACCGCGTGCACGCGCTCAAGGTGGTGCGCGCCGCGATGGTCGACTATGACAAGGCATTTGGGGGACGGCAATGACGACACCGCCTGGCCCTGATGTACCCGCTATCGATTGCGACACACACCACACGATCCTGGCGGTCCCGGACGTCCGCGCCGCGATCGATTTCTACGTCTCGAAGCTCGGTTTTTTCCAGGCCTTCGCCGACGACGATCCGCCGGCGTTTGCGGGCATCAACATCGGTCACGTCCAGATCTTTCTCGAGCGGGGTGCGCCCAATCCGCACGGATCATCGATGTACTTCGTGGTTGGAAATGCCGACGAGCTGCTCGAGTGGCATCAGGCGCAAGGCGTCGAAGTTTCCTTTCCGATCGGCGACCGCGATTACGGCCTGCGCGATTACACCGTGCGCGACCTGTACGGCAACCGGCTGACGTTCGGGCAGCACCTGTTCAACGCTGGTGAGCCCATCAAGATCGAGCGTGTCGACGTCCCGCTGCGACTGGAAAAGCGGCTCGCGGCGCTGCTCCACGACCTGGCCGAGTACAAGCGGATGAGCCTGTCGAGTTGTGTCGAGGAGATCCTGCTCCATACGAATGAGCCGTTAGGCGATGGGGTCGCCAGCCCGCACACGAAGGGGCAACTGGCGCATATCCAGCGGCTCAAGCTCAAGCATGGGATCGACTACGATTCGCATGGCAGCTATCGCTTCGTGGAGTAGCGGGACGCGCGCGGGCACAGTATCCTCGGCACATGACCGCGGTACCAGAGCCGCTCAAAGGGGTGGATGTCCGGTTGACGGGTTGGATGGCGCGACACGGCCTGACGATGCTGCGCGTCAGCCTGGGCGTCGTGTTTCTGTGGTTCGGATTCCTGAAGTTCTTTCCCGGCATGAGCCCAGCGCAGGACCTCGCGTCGCGAACCATCGGTGCGCTGACGGGCGGGCGCGTCGGGCCGGGTGTGTCGGTGCTGGCGACGTGGGAGACGCTAATAGGCGCTGGACTGCTGATCGGCAAGTTCCTGCGCGTGGTGATTTTCCTGTTGCTGGTGCAAATGGCGGGAACGCTGGCCCCGCTGGTGTTGTTTCCGGCCGAAGTTTTTGTGCGAATCCCCTTTGCGCCGACGCTGGAAGGGCAATACATCATCAAGAACGCCGTGCTGATCAGCGCGGCGATCGTACTGGGTGCTACCGTTCGGGGCGGCGGACTCGTCGCCAGACCGGAAGTACTTGCCGCCGACCAACCCGAATCCGCCTGACGAGACGACCATGGCTACCAAACTCGACAAAGCATTGAAGCGCGAACTCGACCTCAACGGCGAAGCGTGGATGCTCACGATCGATCCCAACGGGCTGAAGCTGGTGCCGAAGGGAAAGCGCAACGGACATGAGGTTGCGTGGAAGGACATCATCAGCGGATCCGCGGCGTTGAGTTCGGCCCTGGGAGCGTCGGTCGAGGCGTCGGACTGAGGGCTGGGAGCTGGTAGCCGGGAAAATGGCGTCTGACCCCATTTCTCCGGCTACCAGCAGTTGGCAGGACTCACGGCGGGTATGACGAATTCGTCTCGTGCGCGGCACGCTGCAGGAGGCGAATCGTGGCTTCAGGCGCGTTCACCCCGCCAATGCCGGTTCCGGGCAACTCCCTCGCATCCCTGCCGGTGAGCCGCTCATGGATCACCAGCGCCGCCAGGTACGTGCCTAACGGCGTGGCGTGCAGGCCGTCGGCATTGTAGAACGCCAGCGACGGATCCATTTCCCAGGCCTTCACCCACGCCGCCGCGGCGGGCATGAAGATGCCGTGCACTCCATCAGCCGCCATCTGGTACGACACCCGCGCCGCGTCGAAGAATGCCTTCCGGTCGACCGTCGGCCACACCTGGTAGAGCGCTGGGGTCGCCCCGGCGTTCCGGATCAGGGGTTCGAACAGCTTCGCCACCAGGATCAGTGAGTCGCGATTCACCGGCGTCGTGGATGGCCCCTGCTGCAACACCACCACGTTCCACCGACGGGCCGTCAGCTCACGCACGGCGGCGGACCAGCCGTTGTAGTGATCGATCAACGCAAAGTTGGGCAATGCCACCATGTGCACGTTGATCGTGTCGCCGCTGGCGCGCGCGAGGGCGGCGATCATGCCCGGCAGGTTGTTCTCGTAGGTGAGGCTGTTACCGATGAACAGCACGCGTTTCCCGCCAGTTGGGGCGGCAGGGCCATTCTGGGACCCGCAGGCGGTGGTCGTCAGGCAGCCGAGCAGCGCGACGATCGGCAGGTGCATAACGAGTTTCCGGGGCCGGTTCATGGGCACCAAACGTAGGCCAGTGCTCTTCACGCCGGTACTGCAGGCCCCGCGTTACGTCGAACCAGCCCGCTCTTCCGTGACGGACCGCATGCC
>CBIHMX010000339.1:0-3850 GCA_966211115.1 uncultured Gemmatimonadaceae bacterium
GATGTCGGCAAGTGGGTCGGCCGACAACACCAGGAAGTCGGCCACCGCGCCTTCCCGCAGGACGCCTAACGTATCAGCGTTGAGGAGCTGAGCCGCGGCCGATGTCGCCGCCGCCAGGGCCTGTGCCGGTGTCAGTCCCGCCCGCACCAGCAGGCCGAGCTCTTCGTGCAACGATGCGCCGGGGACGAGCAACTGGTTCGGCGAATCGCTGCCGGTGACCACGCGACCACCATTCGCGAGGAAGCGACGCAGGAAGAGGTCCTGCTTCCGGCGTGACTCGGCCAGCACCGGAACGTCGGCAGGGGTGATCGCATATCGCCTGACGAGATCCGGGAGATTCCACGCTTCGCGCTCGGCGGCGGTGACCGCGGACAGGTCGAGTCCGTTCGCGTATGTCGTGTCCAGCACCCGGGCATAGGTTTCCGACTGCACGAGCGTCGGCACCAGCGTGACCCGCGACCCAGCCAGGGTCGCGGCCGCGCGATCGAGCGAAGACGAGTCCAGCTTCGCCCATCCACGCAGGAACGTCATCCACCCGGCGGGAAACTGCTCGTGCGCCGCATAGTACGGAGCCGGATCGGCCACGGTCGCCTCGACGATACCCGACAGGTGCTCGAGTGCCGTCACGCCCAGTTTTGCGGCGGTGATTGCGTCCACGTAGCCGAGGTGCGCTGTCACCGGCACGTTGCGTTCACGGGCTCGCTGGACAACCGCCTCCATGATTTCACGCGTCGTGTGCGTGTAGAGCTTGATCTGCGACACGCCCGCGTCGGCCAGACGATTCACCGCCTCGGCCGCGGCGGCCGCGGTCGTCAGCTCGATCTGTCCCGGCCACACGGGCGGCGCTCCCGTGAGCGCTTCTCCGGAGAGATAAAGGCGCGGGCCCAGCTGCGAATCGGCGGCGATTCGTCGCTGCAGACTCGTCAGGCGGTCGAGCGAGCCGCCGACATGACGGACGCTGGTGACTCCGTAAGAGAGGTATCGCGCGACCGTCGACTCATCCGCATGTGCGTGTCCGTCGATGAGTCCCGGAATGATCCAACGCCCGTCGAGTTCCACCGTCGTGGCGCCGCGAGGTACCGCAATCGAATCACGCGGACCCACTCGCAGAATGTGGCCGCCGGATTCGAGCAGCACCGCGTCCGGAATGACACGCCCGGTTCCATCGATGACGCTGGCGCCGACGTACGCCGTCGTGGCGGAACCCGGCGAACCGCAAGCGGCGGCAAACGCGGCCGCTATGAGGAGAGTGCAGGCGTGTTTCATGGGCGGAGGGCAGGAGACGGATGGCGGCGGCAACGTTCTGCCATCCGCCATCCGTCGTCAGCAATCACGGCTGGATCACCTTCTTCACCTGATCCTTGCCCTTGTCCTTGGCCGGAATGCCCTTGACCATCCACTCCGGCGCATCCTTCCCTTTCAGTTTCGCGTCGAAGAACTGCTCCATCTTCTCCGCGATGTCCTTCTGGTTGGCTCGGCTGGCCGGGTTGTGGACGTCGTTGTTGTAGTTGATCAGGTACGCTTCCTTGCCCAGCCGGCGCATGCCGACGAAGAGCTCGATGCCCTGCCACCACGGTACCGCGTCATCCATGTCGTTCGACATGATGAACAGCGGCGTGGTGACGCGCGGCAGCGAAAACAGCGGCGAATTCTCGATGTAGAGCTGCGGCTGCTCCCACAGCGACGCGCCGATGCGGCTCTGTCCCCTCTCGTACTGCATCGACCGGTTGACGCCGCTGCCCCAGCGGATGCCGCCGTAGGCGCTGGTCATGTTGGCGACCGGGGCGCCCGCCATCGCCGCCGAGAACATCTGCGTCTGGGTGATGATGTAGAGCGCCTGGTATCCGCCCCACGACTGCCCTTGCAGGCCGAGCTTCTTCGGGTCGATGTAACCGCGCTCGAGCAGCTTCTGCACGCCGGGCACGATCGACTTCACGGCGCTCGGGCCGGGGTAGCCCATCTCGTAGTGAATGTCCGGCTCGAAGATGATGTAGCCGTTCGAGACGTAATGCGTCGGGTTGATGACGTTCCGCCCGTTAGGCGGCACATAGCTGTGAAGGCCGTCGGACAGCTCCTCGTAGAAGTACGAGATCATCGGGTACTTCTTCGACGGATCGAAGTCTTCCGGCTTGTACAGGAGTCCCTGCCGCGGGACGCCGTCCATGGTGGTCCACGTCACCAGTTCGACCGTCCCCCAGTTGTACTCCTTCTGCCACGGATTGGCGTCCGACACCTTCGTCAGGTTCGTCAGGTCCGGTCCCACGTAGAGATTCGGGAAATCGACGAACGTGCCCTTCGTGACCAGGTACGTCTCGGCGTTCCTCGCCTTCGATGGCGTGCCGTAGCGGACGTCGGCCATGACGACCTTGTCCGGCGCCCGGCGCGCGTCGAGGCGGGTCTTGTAGAAGCCGCTCGCCTTGGTGTCCTCGTCGAAGGCGCTCAGCCAGACCGGCTTCGACGTGTCGACGAACCGCTCGTCCTCGTCACGACCCAGCTCGAGGAGGCGCAGCGTCATGTTTTCGCGCCGCCCTAACGAGTCGGTCAGGACCATCGGCGGCTTCACGCCGGTGGGATCCACTTCCCAGATGTCGAACCGGTCATTGATCAGGATCGAGCGATCATCCTTCGTCCAGCCGGCGACCCCCCACGAGCCCGGATCATCGGGCGTGCTGTTCGTTTCCTGCTCGAAATGCACGCTGCTCGCTGCTCCCGTGATGTTCGTTACCTTCCCCGAAGCCACGTTGTAGGTGTGCCACTCGTCCTGGTCGAAGTAGACGATGTACTTGCCGCCCGGTGAGAGCTGGGCGTTGCCGGAGATCTTGGTCGCCACCAGCTTCCGCGCCCCGGTGACCGGATCGAGGTGGTACACGTCATTCCCGCCATCACCCCACATCCGCTGGATGTCATACGGAACACCGGTCGACTGTACGCCGATCCGCCCGTCATCAGACAACTGAACCGATGGGAAGGAATCATGCGTGAGCTGCAACAGCTTCTTCGTGGCGAGGTGATAGACGGCGGTGTAGGTACGGTTCCGCGCCTGGTTCACCTGCAGCAGTTGCGTCGGCTGCAGCACCGGATCCTTCCAGTGCCAGAGATCGTATCGCGCCTTCCCGACCAGTGAATCAGCGGGCACCGAGTCCTCGGCCGGCGGCGCGACCGAGAACTGCAGCGCGGAGCCGTTTCGCGTCAATGAGACGTTGAACGTATTGGGGAATCGCATTCCCTCCGGCAGCATCTCGGACTTCACCACCGCCTCGGCGGTTCCGCTCTTCACGTTGCCGAGGTAGATCGCCTGACGAGCGTCAGGCTTGCCGAAATCCTCCCGGTCGGTCGTGAAGACGAATTGTTGCTGGGTGCGATCGAACGCGAACGCGCGATAGTTGCCCGGCCCCGTCAGGACAGCCTTCGTGGCGCCGGTGTTCAGGTCCCTGATGTAGACGCCGTCCTTCGTGCTGTCGGATCGGGAAGCAACGGTCCACGCGAGCACCTTGGCACTGTCGTCGAACTGGTAGGCGACGACGTCCGTGATGATTTCATCGGCGCCGGTGTCGAGGTTACGCAGCGTGATCGGGTTACCGTAGGTACGCCTTGTCGCTGGCGGTCCGCCCGCACGACCGCCGCGACCCGGCGCACCCGCTGCCGGCCGCGAACTGGAATCGGCGCCGGCGGAATCCGGCGCGCTCGTATAGACCATCCATTTGCTGCTCGCTTCGGGCAGGCGATACGAGCGCATCGACGGCATCGGGGTGATTTTCCCGTCGGCCAGGCTGACCATGACGATGCTGTTCTGATTCGCGGCGCCACCTCCGCCACCGGCGCCGCCGGCGCGGCCGGCACGACCACGTCC
>CBIHMX010000340.1:0-3848 GCA_966211115.1 uncultured Gemmatimonadaceae bacterium
GGCCCACACCGGGGGCGAATTGCTCGCCCTCGTCTGGTAGGAGACCTGACGCCATGTCGCGAATTGGAAAGATGCCGGTCCCGGTCCCCAGCGGGGTGACCATCAACATCGACGGGTCGAACGTGTCGGTGAAGGGACCGAAGGGAGAGCTCTCCCGGAAGTTTCCGGAAGGGATCTCGTTCACGATCGAGGACAACAAGGTCATCACCACCCGCTCGAACGACGAGTCGCAGCAGCGTGCACTGCACGGCCTGTCGCGCGCGCTCATGGCCAACATGGTCGAGGGCGTGACCAAGGGGTACTCGAAGCAGCTCGAGATCACGGGCGTCGGCTACAAGGCTGAACCGAAGCCGTACGGCCTGCTCTTTTCGTTAGGCTACTCGCACACGATCGAGTTCAAGGCGCCGCAGGGCATCACGCTCAAGGCGACCCAGCCGACGCAGGTGCTGGTCGAGGGCGCCGACAAGGAGGTCGTCGGCCAGGTGGCGGCGGAGATCCGCTCGCTGCGGAAGCCCGAGCCGTACAAGGGGAAGGGCATCAAGTACGTGGGTGAGAAGATCCGCCGGAAGGCGGGCAAGGCCGGAGGCAAGTAAATGGCACGCATCGGAATCCCGAAGAACAACGCGGAACGCCGTCGCCGCCGTCACGTGCGGGTGCGCAATCACCTTGCCGGCACGGACGCGCGTCCCCGACTGGTGGTCTTCCGTTCCCTGAAGCACATCGCGGCGCAGCTCGTCGACGACGGCGCGCGTCGCACGTTGATGGCGGTGTCGGACAACGGCATCACCGGCACGAAGACACAGCGCGCGACCGAGGTCGGCAAGCGGCTCGCTACGCGCGCAAAGGAATCGGGCGTGTCGAAGATCGTCTTCGACCGCGCCGGATACCGGTACCATGGCCGCGTAAAGGCGCTGGCCGACGGCGCCCGCGAGGGCGGATTGGAGTTCTGATATGACGAGTCAGGGTACAGGTGGCGGAGCGCCCGGCGGCGGTCGTGGTGGCCGCGGTGGTCGCGGCGGTGGTGGTCGCGGCCGCGGCGGTCCGGGTGGTCCTGGTGGGCGTGGCCGTGGTGGCCCGGGCGGCGACAGCGGCCGGAGCGGACGCGGTGGCGAAGGCGGTCGCGATGGTGGTCGCGGCGGCCGTGGTGGCGACCAGCAGTCGCGCGAAGGGTCGGACCTCATGGAAAACGTGGTCGCGATCAACCGCGTCGCAAAGGTCGTAAAGGGCGGACGCCGGTTCTCCTTCAACGCGCTGGTTGCGGTCGGTGACGGCAAGGGTCGCGTCGGCTTCGCCACGGGCAAGGCCAACGAAGTGTCGGAGGCCGTCCGCAAGGCGGTCGATGGCGCCCGCCGCAGCATGGTCACCGTTCCGCTCACCGGGTCCACGATCCCGCACGAAATCGTCGGGCATCACGGCGCCGGCAAGGTCTTCATGAAGCCGGCCGCTCCCGGTGCCGGCGTGATCGCCGGTGGCGCGGTGCGCGCGGTGCTCGAGTGCGCCGGCATCCACGACATCCTCACCAAGAGCCTCGGATCCACGAACCCGCACAACCTGGTTCGCGCGACGATCGAGGGATTGGGCAACCTGACCACCGTCGACCAGATCGCGCGCGAGCGCGGCATGGAACCTTCGGCGATTCCATATCGTTCGCGCGCCCGCAGCAAGGAGGCCGCGCATGCCTAGAACCTTTGTCTGGCATCCCACGCGCGGCCCGAAGCACACGGCCAAGCGCGAGGAACCAACCTCGGGGAAGGTCCGGATTACGCAGGTGCGCAGCGGCATCGGGCATTCCTGGCGCATGCGCCTGGTGCTCAAGTCGCTGGGCCTGCGTCATCACCAGCACTCGGTTATTCATAACGACTCGGCCGCCCTCCGCGGCCAGGTGAACAAGGTGCGTCATCTCGTTACGCTGACGCCCGAGAAGGAGTGACGAACGTGGCTACCGACCAGAAGATCGGACTGCACAACCTTTCGCCCGCGCCGGGATCGCACCGCGATCGCAAGCGCCTCGGGCGCGGTCCGGGCTCGGGCCAGGGCAAGACCGCCGGCAAGGGACACAAGGGCTCGATGGCGCGCGCCGGCCACGGCGGGCCTGGCGGCGGCAAGCCGGGCTTCGAGGGCGGCCAGATGAAGATGACGCGCCGGATCCCCAAGCGCGGGTTCACCAACCCGTTCCGTGTCGAGTCGCAGGTGGTGACGCTCGATGACCTGTCCGGCCTTCCGGCCGGCAGCGAAGTCACTCGTGAGGCACTCACGCAGGCCGGCCTGATCAGCGCCCGCAAGGGCCCGGCGAAGATCCTCGGTAACGGCGAACTGTCGCACGCTGTCGTGGTGCGCGGCGTGAAGGTCAGCGCCGGCGCCAGGTCCCGCATCGAAGCGGCCGGCGGCCGCGTCGAGGAGTAGCGCATGGCACAGGCGAATCCGGCCGCAGCCCTGGCAAACATCTACAAGACGCCGGAGCTCTGGGAAAAGATCAAGTTCACCTTCCTCTGCCTGGCGATTTACCGCCTCGGCTCGGTGGTGACGGCGCCCGGTGTGGACGTGGTCGCGATCAGTGACTTCTTCCAGAACCAGGGCAGCCAGGGCCTGCTCGGATTGTACGACCTGTTCGTCGGCGGCCAGTTGTCGCGCGCGACCGTGTTCGCACTCGGCATCATGCCGTACATCTCGGCTTCCATCTTCGTGCAGATCGCCGGGGCCGTGGTGCCGACGGTCGAGAAGATGCAGAAGGACGAGGAAGGCCGGAAAAAGCTGACCCAGTACACTCGTTATGCGACCGTCATCCTGGCCATCGTCCAGGCATGGGGCTTCGCGATCTTCACCGAGTCGCTGACCGGGGCGGTGGCCAACCCCGGGTTCCTGTTCAAGGTGCAGATGGCGCTCTTCCTCACGACGGGCGCGATCTTCGTGATGTGGCTGGGTGAGCAGATCACCGAGCGTGGCCTCGGCAACGGCGCCAGCCTCATGATCTACTTCTCGATCGTCGTGGGCTTCTGGCCCGCCATCATCAGCACGTTCACGTTTGTCCGGACCGGCGCGATCGGCCTCTTCTCGCTGCTCGTGCTCGGCGTGCTCATGATCGCGGTGGTGGCCGGCGTGGTGGCCGTGACCCTCGCGGCGCGTCGCGTCCTGATCCAGATACCACAACGCACGATGGGCCGCGGCCGCATGCGCGAGGCGGCCCGCAACTTCATTCCGCTGCGGATCAACTCGTCAGGCGTCATGCCGATCGTGTTTGCGCAGTCCGTGATCGTCGTGCCCGGGGCGGTGGCGCAGTTCAGCCAGAACCCGGCCGCCCAGCGCATCGCCGAGATGTTCATTCCCGGCACGTGGCAGTACCTGCTGCTCTCGGCCGTGCTGATCATGTTTTTCACGTACTTCTACACGTCGATCATCTTCAACCCGATCGATCTCGCCGAAAACCTGCGCAAGCAGGGTGGGTTCATTCCGGGCGTCAAGCCGGGATCGAAAACGGCGGAATACATCGACCAGGTCGTCACGCGCATCACACTGCCTGGCGCCATCTTCCTGACGGTGATCGCCCTGTTGCCGACGGTCATCGTTCGCTGGATCAACGTGCCGTTCCAGTACGGCGGTACTTCGCTCCTGATCGTCGTAGGTGTCGCGCTCGACAGCATGGCGCAGATGCAGCAGCACCTTCTGCTCCGGAAGTACGACGGGTTCATGAAGACGGGACGGGTCAAGTTCCGGGGACGCCAGCAGCGATACATGTAGGGCCGGCGTGTCATCCTGAGCGAACCGAAGGATCGGGTGGGTGAGCGAGTGAGCCACTGCGTCACTCGCCTGTCCCGGCCGTACTGGGCCTCGGCCGCCGAGGCGCGCCTGGT
>CBIHMX010000341.1:0-3835 GCA_966211115.1 uncultured Gemmatimonadaceae bacterium
GGTAATCACGTCACGCATGTAGATGATCGCGGAGTCCCACGCCTTGCGGCGGATGTAGAACATTCCGCTTTCGTAGTCCTTCGTCGCGAAATCCTCCGTCAGCTCCGTCAGCTGTTTCGTAGCCGAGTCCTTCCACTCGCTCTCGGGATACAGGCCGAGCATCAATTCGTACGTCGCCGCGGCTTCGCCGCCGTATTGGGGATCGAGTACTGGCCGCCGCCACATCGCCTGGTACTCCTTCCCGGCACGGTACAGCGCATCGTCGGCGAGCGAGTCGGTGGCGAAGCTCTCGGCGAGACGCGCGTAGGCCTGTGCCGAGAGAAGGTGCTCCCCGCGTGCGGAGTACGCCTGGGCAAGGAGAAAGTGGGATGACGGAAGCAACGTGTCACGTGCCGGAAGATCGAGCGTGAGCTTCTCGAAAATCAGGACGGCGTTGTCCCACTTCTTCGCTTGAATCTGCTGCACGCCCGCTGTGTAGAGCGCTTCGTTGGTCGGGTACTGCCGCAGATTGAACGCGCGCATACAGCCGCCGAACGCCAGGAGCGCGTCAATTGCCGAGAGTGCGTGTTTTTGCTTGAAGACCATGGCGGGTGGGAAATACCCGTCGAGAATGACGTCGGTTCAGGGCGGAAGCGCTTGGGACTACGAAGCTTCCGTAGAGCCATTAAAGCTAATGGGTCACAGTCGTTCGGTAGACTGTTGCCTCCCGAAAACGGGGTCAGACGCCATTTCCCCTGCAGGTTTGTTTTTATACCCGGGAGGAAGCAGCCCGGCGGGGAAACGGCGTCTGACCCCGTTTTTGAGAAATGGCGTCTGACCCCGTTTTCGGTCTACTTGGTCAGGACCTTCCGGAAGTGCTCGATGGTCCGTTGGACCCCATCCCGAAGCTCAATGGTTGGTTCCCAACCCAACATTTTCCGGGCCCGGGTAATGTCGGGCTTTCGCACCTTGGGGTCATCCGTGGGAAGCGGCTTGCTGACGATTGGCGCCTTCGTCCCCGTGAGCTCCACGACCAGCTCGGCCAGCTGGCGGACCGTGAATTCGTTCGGGTTGCCGATGTTCGTCGGCTCCGAATCCCCATTCAGGAACAGGCGGTAGATCCCTTCCACCTCGTCGGAGACGTAGCAGAAGGAGCGGGTCTGCGATCCATCACCGTAGATCGTCAGCGGATCACCAGTCAACGCCTGCACGATGAAATTCGAGACGACGCGGCCGTCGCGGGGCCGCATCCGCGGACCGTAGGTATTGAAGATCCGGACGATCCTCGTGTCGACGTCGTGGTAGCGATGGTAGGCCATGGTCATCGCTTCCGCGAACCGCTTCGCCTCGTCATAGCAGCCGCGTGGCCCGACCGGGTTCACGTTCCCCCAGTACGTTTCCTTCTGCGGATGCTCGAGGGGATCGCCGTACACCTCCGACGTCGAGGCCAGAAAAAACCGGGCGCCCTTCGCCTTCGACAAGCCGAGCGCGTTATGCGTTCCGAGTGCACCGACCTTGAGCGTCGCGATCGGGTGTTCGAGATAATCGACAGGACTGGCCGGAGACGCAAAGTGAAGCACACCGTCCAGTGGCCCGGCCACATAGGTGAAGGTCGAGATGTTGTGCTTGACGAACTCGAACCGCTCGTGGCCGGTCAGGTGGGCGATGTTGTCCGGGTTCCCGGTGATGAAGTTGTCGAGCCCGACGACATGATGACCGTCGCGGAGGAACCGGTCAGCCAGATGGGATCCGAGGAACCCCGCCGCACCCGTAATAAGCACCCTCACGCGAGCGCCCGCCCGAACGAACGATAGGTGAAGCCGAGCGCGGTAAGCTTTTCCGGCGCGTAGAGGTTGCGGCCATCGATGATGATCGGCCGCCGGAGCGCCTCCTTCATGCGACCGAAATCCGGATGGCGGTACTCATTCCAGTCCGTGACGATGACCAGCGCGTCAGCGCCGGTGAGGGCATCGTAATTGTTCTCGGCGTATTCGATCGTGTCGCCAAGCCGGCGCTGCGCTTCTTCCATGGCCGCCGGATCGTGCGCCACGACCTTTCCGCCGGCTGCGATCACCGAATCGATGAGCGACAGCGAGGGCGATTCGCGCATGTCGTCCGTGTTAGGCTTGAAGGAAAGTCCCCTGACGGCCACACGGGACCCGGACATCTGGCCATCGAGTGTTTCCGAAAGCTTTTCGAAGAGGCGCTGCTTCTGCCGGTCGTTAGCCGCCTCCACCGCCTCGAGCACCATCAGCGGCGTCTCGCAGGTGCGGGCGGTGGAGACGAGCGCTTTCACGTCCTTGGGAAAACAGGAGCCGCCATACCCCGGCCCGGGGAACAGGAACGACGGACCGATACGCGCGTCGCTTCCGACACCTTTCCGGACCAGGTCCACGTTCGCACCGACCCGCTCGCATAACGCGGCAATCTCGTTCATGAACGAGATGCGCGTCGCCAGCATGGCGTTGGCGGCGTATTTGGTCATCTCGGCGGACGGGATGTCCATGAAGATGATCGGCTTTCCGGTCCGGACAAACGGTGCGTACAGCTCCGCCATGACGGAGCGTGCGTGATCCGAGTCCACCCCGAGCACGACGCGATCGGGCTTCATGAAGTCGTCCAGCGCCGCGCCTTCCTTGAGGAACTCCGGGTTGCTGCACATGTGGAACGGCAGCCTGGCATTGGCAGCGACCGCGGCGCTCACCTTGGCCGCCGTGCCAACCGGCACCGTCGACTTGGTCACGACGACCAGCTCACGACCCATGTGCTTGCCGATCTGGTCCGCGACGCCGAGCACGTACCGCAGGTCTGCTGACCCATCCTCGTCAGGCGGCGTGCCCACCGCGATGAAGACGACGTCGGCGCGCTTGATCGCCGCCGGAACGTCGGTGGTGAACGTCAGCCGCTTCTGCTGCTGGTTCCGCTCCACCATGGTGTCGAGCCCGGGCTCGAAGATCGGGATGATGTTCTGCTTCAGGCCCTCGATCTTGTCGGCGTTGGTGTCGGCACAAACGACGTCGTTTCCTGTTTCTGCCAGGCACGCGCCCACGACCAGTCCGACGTACCCCGTACCGATGACGGAAATATTCACTGGAGTCTCTGTTCGTTGTTCACGTCAGGCGTTGTCCGAACGCAGCGACGCCAGCGGCACGATCCGCGCGCGAGACGACTTCAGCCGCGACGTGGCATTCCTCGTGTCCACCACCAGCCGCGCATGATCGGCAACCATCTGGTAGTCGACGTTGGAATGATCGGTGATGATGACCACGGCGTCCGCTTTTTCGAGGACCTCGCGAGTCAGCGCTACACCGGACTTGCTGTGTCCGTTCTCCCGGAATGACGCAACCCACGGATCGTGGTAATCGACGTGCGCGCCGCGTTCCTCGAGCAGGCGCATCACGTCGAGCGCCGGGCTCTCGCGCATGTCGTCGATATCGCGCTTGTAGGCAATGCCCAGGATGAGTACGCGACTGCCTTTCACCGAGCGTTCGTCTTCATTCAAGGCGCGCGCAATCTTGCGCACCACATACTCCGGCATCTCCGAGTTGATCTCGCTCGCGAGATCGATGAAGCGCGTCTTGTAGTTCAGGGTGCGCATCTTCCACGCGAGGTAGTGCGGGTCGAGTGGAATGCAATGTCCGCCGATGCCCGGGCCCGGCGTAAAGCGCATGAAGCCGAACGGCTTGGTCGCCGCCGCGTCGATGACTTCCCAGACGTTCACGCCCAGCTTGTCACAGACGATCGCCATCTCGTTCACGAGACCGATGTTGACAGCGCGAAACGTGTTCTCGAGCAGTTTCACGAGCTCGGCGGCCTCGGCGCTCGCGACCGGCACCACCGTGTCGATGCAGGCAGC
>CBIHMX010000342.1:0-3822 GCA_966211115.1 uncultured Gemmatimonadaceae bacterium
TCAATCGTCAATCGTCAATCGTCAATCGTCAATCGTCAATCGTCAATCGTCAATCAAAACCCGCTAACCGTCGCTTTCCCGCGCTTCCGGCCGCGGACCATCAGCTTCTGCGACGGCTTCTTCAGGTTACGTGTCTTGATGCCTTCCTTCTTGCCCCACGGGCTCACCACGTTCCGGCCGCCGCGGGTACGACCGCCGTGCGGGTGATCGACCGGGTTCATGACTTCGCCGCGTACTTTCGGCCGCTTGCCGAGCCAGCGGTTCTTGCCGGCCTTGCCCTTCGACAGCAGCTCATGCTCGGCATACCCGACCTCGCCGATCGTGGCCAGGCAGCGCCCGTGCACGCGCCGCATTTCGGTCGACCCGAGACGCAGCGTGACGTATTCGCCTTCCTTGGCTACCACCTCGGCCGACATGCCGGCCGCGCGCGCCATCTGGCCGCCCTTGCCCGGCACCAGCTCGATGCAGTGGACGAAGGTGCCTAACGGCATTTCCTTGAGCGGCAACGTGTTGCCGGTGCGGACGTCGGAGCCGGGACCGGAGACGACGTGGTCGCCCACCGACAGCCCCTTCGGGTGCAGGATGTAGCGCTTCTCACCGTCCCCGTACTCGACCAGGGCAATGCGCGCCGAGCGGTTCGGATCGTACTCGATCTCCTTCACCGTGGCCACGATGCCGAAGCGCTCGCGCCGGAAGTCGATCTTCCGGTACATCCGCTTGTGGCCACCGCCGCGGCGGCGCATGGCGATGTGGCCGTGGTTGTCGCGGCCACCACTCTTCTTGATCGGCTCGACCAGGGACTTTTCCGGCGTCGACCGCGTGATCTCGGAGAAATCCGAGACCGAACGGAAACGCGTGCCCTTGGTGACCGGCTTGAACTGTCGGATACCCATGATCGGCTCTTAGCCCTCGAATCCGTAGCCTTCGATCGTATCGCCCTCGCGGAGCGTCACGATCGCCTTCTTCCAGGCCGGGCGCGTGCCCGGCTTGGCCTGGCCGACGCGGCGCGACTTCCCACGCGCCTGCATGGTCCAGACGTTCGTCACCTTCACCCCGAACAGCCGCTCGATGGCCTGACGAATCGCCGGCTTGGTCGCGTCGGTGGCGACCTGGAACACGTATTCCCCGCGCGCCTGGTACGCCGCCGAGGTGCGCTCGGTGACGATCGGGCGGACGATGGTGCGATGAAGCGTGGACATGGCCTACTTCCTCTTCTTCTTGGGCGCCGACTTCTTCTTCGGCGCCGAGGTCTTCTTCGCGGTCTTGCGGGGCGCGGCCTTCTTCGCGGCGGCCTTCTTCGCCGGCGCCTTCGCCTTGGCCTTGGCCTTCTTCGCCGGCCTGGCCTCGCCTTCGTCAGCCGCCGCCTTCTTCACGCGCCTGGCTGGCGCGGCTTCCTTCTCCGTCACCGGCGACAGCGTCTGGCCGATCGCGGTGGCCTCGATCAACACCACGTCCGACCAGAGGAGGTGGTAGGTCGCGACGTCGCTGTACGGCAGCACCTCGACCCTGGGCAGGTTCCGGCCGCTGAGGTAAACGTTAGGCTTGGCGCCGTCGGTGAGGATCAGGACCTTCTGGTCGGCGACGCCCATGCGCTCGAGGAGCCCGGCCAGCACGCTGGTCTTCGGTTCCTCGTAGCCGAACCGGTCGATGACGAAGACCGAGTTCTCGCGCGCCCGCGCGTTGAACGCGCTGCGGCGGGCGAGCGTCTTCATCTTCTTCGGCACCGCCTGTTCGTAGCTGCGCGGGATGGGCCCGAACACCGTGCCACCGCCCGGCCAGAGCGGTGACCGCGTCGAGCCGGCACGGGCGCGACCGGTGCCCTTCTGGCGCCACGGCTTCTGGTTGCCGCCGATGACGAAGCTGCGGGTCTTGGTCTTGGCGTTGCCTTGCCGCTGGTTGGCCCTGAAGGCCGTCACCACGCGATGCATCACGGGCATGTTCACGACCCCGTCGAACACCTCGGCGGGGAGCGTGACCTGCTCCCGCGGGGTGCCTAACGCCGTGAACGCTGACGCCTGGAAACTGGTATCGGTCATGATCAGCCCTGCTGCTTGCGGACGAGGACGATCCCGTTCGACGGACCGGCCACCGCGCCACGGATGTAGATCAGGTGCCGCTCGGCGTCGACCTTCTCGACCCGGAGGTTGATCTGTGTATGCCGCTTGTTGCCGTACTGGCCCGGCATGCGCTTGCCCTTGATGACGCGCGACGGATCGGTGCCGGCGCCCACCGAACCCGGACGGCGATGCTTCGTGTTGCCGTGCGTGTTCGGGCCACCGCCGATGCCATACCGCTTCACCACACCCTGGAAGCCGCGACCCTTGGACGTGCCGGTGACCTTTACCATCTCGCCGGGCGCAAAGATCGAGACGTCGATGCTGTCGCCCGCCTTGTACTCGGGCAGGTTGGCGTCGGCCGGCATGTCGTCGAGTCGGAAGGCGCGAAGCTGGCGCGGCACCGTCGTGAGCCCGGCCTTGCTCGCGTGCTGGACTTCGGCCTTGTTGGCCCGACGCCCGCGCGGATGCTTCGCTTCGCCCTTCTTGGGGGCGCGCGCAACGACCTGCGAACCGTGGCCGAGCTCGATCGCCCGGTATCCCGGCTTCTTTCGTTCACCAGCAATGACCTTCACGACCGGGTTGGGCGTTGCCTCCACCACGGTGCACGGCACCTGGTGTCCCTGTTCGTTGAAGACCTGGGTCATGCCGACCTTTCGGCCAATGATGCCTAACATGGGGAAAACAGTTGATGAGTTGTTGGGTTGATGAGCTGATGAGTCAAGAGTGTCACCTCTTCAACTCTTCATCTCTTCAACTGCCCTTACTGAACCTTGATTTCCACGTCCACGCCCGACGGCAGGTCGAGCTTGGTCAGCGCGTCCACCGTCTGGGCGCGCGAATCGAGGATGTCGATCACGCGCTTGTGGGTCTTCAGCTCGAACTGCTCGCGTGACTTCTTGTCGACGTGCGGCGAGCGCAGGACGGTCCAGCGTCGCGTCTTCGTCGGCAACGGAATGGGCCCCGACACCTGCGCGCCGGTCTTTTCGGCCGTGCGCACGATGTCCGCCGCCGCGGCGTCGATGACCGCGTGGTCGAATGCCTTCAGTCGGATGCGGATGCGTCCTGCCATGTGAAAACCCGGGAATTGGGAATCGGGAATCGGGAATGGGGGTGGGGAATCGATTCCCGATTCCCCATTCCCGATTCCCCCATTGCTTACTTGATGATCTTCGTAACCACGCCTGCACCGACGGTCCGTCCACCCTCGCGGATGGCGAACCGCAGGCCTTCATCCATCGCGATCGGCGAGATCAGCTCGATCTTCATCTGGATGTTGTCGCCCGGCATCACCATCTCGGTGCCGGCCGGCAACTGGATCGAGCCCGTCACGTCGGTCGTGCGGAAGTAGAACTGCGGACGGTAGCCGTTGAAGAACGGCGTGTGACGACCGCCCTCCTCCTTGTTCAGGACATAGACCTCGGCGTCGAAATTCGTGTGCGGAGTAATCGAGTTCGGCTTCGCGAGGCACATGCCGCGCTCGATCTCCGCCTTGTCGACACCACGAAGCAACAAGCCGACGTTGTCGCCGGCGCGTCCTTCGTCGAGCAGCTTGCGGAACATCTCGACGCCCGTGACGACCGTCTTCTTCTCGGAACCGAAGCCGACGAGCGCCAGTTCCTCGCCCGTCTTCACGATGCCGCGATCGATACGGCCCGTCGCCACCGTACCACGACCCGTGATCGAGAACACGTCCTCGACCGGCATCAGGAACGGCTTGTCGATCTCGCGCTTCGGTTCCGGCACGAACGTGTCGATCGCATTGTAC
>CBIHMX010000343.1:0-3819 GCA_966211115.1 uncultured Gemmatimonadaceae bacterium
CGAATGCGCGCTTGACCGAAGTCGACACGCGCCTGCAGGGATTGAACGACCGCTTCAATCGGTTCCGCAATCGTTCCGTGTTCGGCAACAGCGGTTTCTACGTCGGTCTCGGAACTGGTGCCAGCTACACCAGCGGCACGTTGCGTAACATCGGCTACGAGTCCGCGCCGCTGATCTCGATCCCGATCGGATGGCACAAGCCGGGCAGCATGCTTGGCATCCGGACCGAGTGGACCATGGCCCGGCTGGAAGGCGTGCAGTCGGGGTCGTTCTTCAACCCGGATCCCACGGTCGCATCGGGCGTCGCGCTCGCGACACTGAACTTCCCGATCAACTCGGCCAAGTCGAACAACATCTATTTGATGGGCGGTGGTGGGTTCTACATGTTCCGTGACTATGGCGCCGGCTCCGGCCTGGCCGACAAGTTCGTCGGAAGCAACGACAACGCCAGTGAAACCGAGACCAAGTGGGGCTTCCAGGCCGGTGCCGGCCTCGAAGTTCACCTCCTCGGCGCGACGTCGCTGTTCGTGCAGTCGTCACTGACGAACGTTGCTGCCGACCAGGGCACGGTGGGCGAGGAAGGACGAAACCTGCGCTGGATGCCGGTGGTGTTCGGCTTCCAGATCCGTTAGGCATCACGATCATCAAGAGAGCGGACGGCGTCGCGAAAGCGGCGCCGTCCCTTTTCGTTGTGGTCATCCATCCCGGTACACATCGGCATTCGGTCCGCGGCGTCAGTCGGCGCGAAGCGACCGTGAGGGATCTGCCCTCACCGCACGCAGCGCCGGCGGGAGACTCGCGAGTGCTCCCACGAGCATCATGATGGTCGCCACGCCGGCGTAGACGAGTGGATCACGGGGGGATTGCTTGTAGAGCAGGGGTTCGATCCAGTGCGCCGCCACGAAGGCAACGACGAGCCCGATGACTACTCCGGCAGCGGCAAAGGCGACGCCCTGTCCGAGCACCAGCCGGAGGATGTGAGTGGAGCGCGCCCCCAGCGCGATGCGCATGCCCAGTTCGTGCATACGTTGGGCAATCGTGTAGCCGATGACGCCGTACAGGCCCACGGCGGCGACGAACACCGCCAGGCCGCCGAACGCCACGAAGAGCGTCGTGCCGAGGCGCCAGCTCCGGCTCTGATCGTCGACGGCGTCCTGAAGCCTTCGGAGTACCACGAGGCCATCCCCGGGCATGACCTGTTGCATGGCGACGCGGAGCCGTTCGAGTTCGGCGGCAGTTGGTTCTCCGGTGAGCCTGATGAGCGTCTGTCTTGCCCAACCGCCGGGCATTTGCTCGACGTTGAGGTAGTAGACGAAGCGTTGTTCATCGGTGAGTCCCCGGTACGCCACATCTTCAGCCACGCCGACCACGGTCGTACACGGCGCGAATGGCACGTTGGCGGCGGGTTCCCAGGTGACCTCCATGCACTGGCCTAACGGCTCCCGGCCCGGCCACAGCGCTCGTGCCATGGACTCACTGACGATCGCCACGCGGGGGGTGTGTTCCGCATCGGCCGGGACGAATCCCCGGCCCCGCAGGATCCGGGTCTGCACGACGTTGAAGTACTCCGGGCTGATGACCTGGAAGTTGAAGCGGCCCAGTTGCTCGACGGAATCGATGCCCGGGACGCGAAGCCGGGCAGTGCTGGACTGGAAGAACTGGCTGTTGGCGCGCGCGGCACCGGCGGTGCCGGGGATCAACTTCGCGGCCGCGAGCATCCGCCGGTACGTCGCGGCCTCGATTCGCGGGTCCAGGTCCGGGTCGCGCAGGTCCGGATACACCTCGACGACGCGACTGACGTCGAAGCCTAACGAGATGTCGTGGACACGATTCAGGCTGCGCACGAACAGGCCGGCCCCCACCAGCAGCGCGACGGACAGCGCGCCCTGGACCACGAGCAGCGCCGTCTGGAGGCGGGAGCGCCGGTATGATCCCCCTCGTCCGCCGCTCTTCAATGAGGAGGTCAACTCGGATCGCGCCGCCAGTATCGCGGGCCCCAGCGTCGTCAGCAGCGCCGCGAACATGGCGAGCGTGCCCGCCATCGTGAGGGTTCGCCAGTCGGTGGCGAGATTGAATGTCGATCCTTCGGGAAGGAGAAGCGAGCGGATGGCGCTCCCTCCCCACTGTGCGAACAGAATTCCGGCGATGACGCCGATGGCGGCCAGCAGCAGGGCCTCGATGACAAACTGTCCCAGCAATCTCGCTCGACTGACGCCGAGTGCCAGCCGGACCGCGATTTCCCGGCGGCGCCGAAGGACGCGGGTCAACATGATGTTGGCGACGTTGGCACAGGCGATCGCCAGTACAATGGCGGCGACGCCGCTCACCCAGAGGAGGACTCGCGACTCCGGACCGGGCGCGGGACCGCGGCCATCGCGCAAGGGTGCCGCGATGGCTTGTGGGTGCGCGATGGAGTCCGGCAGCACGCGCGGGTTTGCTTCGCGCTGCGCATCCCGGCTCCGGCGGTATGCCTGACTCAGTTCGGCGTTTGCCGCGGCAATCGAGACGCCGCTCTTCCGCCTGACGATGACTTCCAACCAGTCCCAGGAGTATTGGGTGGCGTAGATGTCGCGCTGCCAGGGGTTCAGGTTAGCCGGGATGGTGGTGATCGGAACGAAGATCTGTGCCGGGCCGCCCTGCACGGTGCCGACGAAGCCTGGAGGCAGGATTCCGACGATCGTGTAGTCGAACTTTCCCACGCGGAGCAGCGAGTTGAGGACGTCACTGCCGCCGAACTCCGACTGCCAATACTCATGGGTGACCATCGCCACCAATGATCCCATCGGTCGCTGGTCCTCAACGGCGGTGAACAGCCGCCCGCGGACGCCCTCCATGTCGAAGAAGCTGAAGAACGACGCACTGACGCCCGCCACTTTCTGGATGCGTGTGTTCCGGCCGACCCCAACCCCCAGCCGCCATTCGGATACTGTCGCGTGAGCCGTGAACGACTGCGGGGACCGCATCAGGTCGAGATAGCGGGCGTAGGGAATGGTGGCATTGGCGTTCCTCTGACCATTGACGGTGGTCTGGAGGTAGACCCGGTGCACGGATCCCGGATCGCGCATGAGCGGGAAGGGCCGGAACATCAATCGGTCGATCACGGCGAACATGGCGGCATTCGCCCCGATTCCCAGGCCTAACGTGGCGACGACCGTGACCGTGAACCCCGGCGAGTGCAGCAGGCCGCGGATGGCGTACCGGATGTCCTGCATTGCGTTCTCGAGTCGCGGAAATCCCCAGGCATCCCGGCTGGATTCGCGCAGCATCGTGGCATTGCCGAACTGGCTGCGGGCCGCGCTTAGCGCCTCGGCGGGAGACAGGCCATCCCGCTCGAGGTCCCGCGCCATCAGGTCCACGTGTGCGTCGAGTTCCGCCGTCAGTTCCCGCGACAGGCGATCGCGCTGGAACCAGGCGCGCAGGCGATTGATGATCTCGCGCGGGGTCATGGCTCGGAGAGCTTGAGGACGCGCACGGTCGCGGCGATCGAGCGCTTGAAGTCCGCCTCTTCCTGGCCGAGTTGTTTGCGACCGGCCGGCGTGAGGCGGTAGTAGCGCGCATCACGACCCGTGGGCGTCTTCTTCGTTTCGGAAGCGATCCAGCCCTTGATCTGCATGCGCTGCAGGGCAGGATAGAGCGATCCTTCCTCGATCTTCAACGCTTCGCGCGACAGTCGCTTGATGTGCTGCGCAATGCCGTAGCCGTGAAAGGCACCGGCGGACAGCGTCTTGAGGATCAGCAGGTCGAGCGTGCCGGCGAGGATCGGCGCGGTGGCTGTGTCGGCGGTACCCATGTCAGGTCTATCCTTTTCAGGTCTAGGTA
>CBIHMX010000344.1:0-3815 GCA_966211115.1 uncultured Gemmatimonadaceae bacterium
GCGGCGTTGACGGAGAACCGGAACGCGGTGCGGTGATCGTGCCAGGCGTCGACGACGAGCGTGAACTGGTCGCTATTGGTCTGGGCATCCCTCCGTCCGAGGCGAGCGACGATCCGCGCCGGCTCGGGGTCATGCAGCCGTGCCCCGATGTACAGGGCTTCACGCGTCATCAGCGCTCGCACCTCGGTGCGCATCGCTGCCGCGGCGCCATCCACGGGCTCGACCTGCCGGAAATCGGTGGCGACCGCGCCCTGCTGCCACATGGCATCGGAGAGCCGGCCATCGATGACCGGTCCGTTGTCGACGAGCGTGATCGCCAGGCTGCGCGGTTCAGCTGCCGAATTGCCCGATGCCGGGGTTTGGGCAGCGACTACCAGGGGCAGCGCCAGCAGGATGCCGGCGCCAGGGAATGCGAAGGACATGATCGTGGGGAGTATGACTGTCGCCGGCCCACTCGTCAGGCCGGTGCAATGACGACGTGCAGTACTCGATAGGTAATACTGGACCGTAGTTTGGCTTGGACTTTTTAGCTGTGATGCTCCGGCGGGAAGAGCATTCCTCTGCTCGGCAACGTCCTCCCCGCCGAAGGTCTTTTGGGCCCGCTCAGGCAACAACTGACCACTCAACGGTTGACCAGGCGACGTACCGGGTTCTTTCCTGCATCATGAGACACGCCAGAATTCTTGCCGCACTCCTGGTCGCGACCCCTCTTGTCGCCACCGCGCAACTGACGAATCTCGACACCGCCGCCGTGACCGCGGCGATGGAGCGGGAGATGCAGTCCACACGGTCTCCGGGCGCGTCTATCGCCATCGTCATCGGCGATCGCGTCGTCTATGAGCGCGGATTTGGCGTGACGAACGTCGAACGCGATGAGCCCGTGACCCCTGGGACGCTGTTCCGGATCGGGTCGGTGACCAAGATGTTCACTGGCCTCACGGCGGTCCTGATGTCGCAACGGGGCACGATCGACCTGCACGAACCCATCGGAACGTACGCCGGTGGGCTGCATCCGTCGCTTCGGACGATCACGCTGCACCAGTTGTTAGGCCACATGGGTGGCATCATCAGCGAGGGCGCCGATACCGGTCCGCATGATGATCGCGCGCTCGGCGATCGCGTGAAGGCCTGGACGGCATCCCACCTGTTTGCGCCGCCCGGTGATGTCTATTCATACACGGGGCCCGGATACTGGCTGGCGGGTTACGCGCTCGAGCAGGCCGGGGGAAAGTGGTACGCCGACCTCGTGACCGAGCAGGTCCTGCGACCGTTAGGCATGACGCGGTCAACGTTCCGGCCGACCATGGCCATGACGTGGCCGGTCGCCCTCGACCATCGGGTGACCGACAGCGTGCGCGTGATTCGTCCGTCACCTGACGATGCGAGCACGTGGCCATCGGGCTCGTTGTATTCGAGTGCGCGGGAATTGGCCCGGTTCGCGATCGCCTTCATGAACGGCGGCCGCATCGCTGGCGCCCAGGCCATTTCGCCTGCCGCCATTGCCACCATGAGCACGAAACACGGCGGCATGCCGGGAGACGAGTGCGGGTATTCGTATGGCCTGTCGACGTGCACACGTGGATCAACTCGTGTGTTGAGCCACTACGGTTTCCGCGTTGGGTCCGGTGCCGTGTTCACGATGGTGCCCGAGCACAAGCTGGCGATCATCGTACTGAGCAACAGGAATGGTGGAATCTTCGGCGGCACCGAGCGCGCCATCCTCGACCAGGTGTTACCGGCAGCCCAGCAGACATCGAGTCCACGATCCGCACCGGCGCCTCGCGCGCAGTTCGCCGGTGTGTACGTGAGTGGCCGGGATACGCTCCGATTTACGCCCCGTGGCGACTCGCTTTTCTATGCATATGCGACAAACGACGAAATGCTCACGCGGGCCGAGGGCGACAGCGGGATCATCATACTCGATCCGTCAGGCCAGGCGGTGCAGCAGTTCGGGCTCGTAAAGGGCATCAAGTCCGGAAACGTTTACCTTCACGACGGTCTCAACGCTTTCCGGAAGATCCGTTGATGGGCGCGGGCAGGTCCTGCGAATGGAGTGACGGACGAACGCGACTGGTAGGCGCCTCCTGGATCCATCGCTCCACGCTGTAGCGCAACATGGGCAGCGTGATTTCGCCGTGTTGCAGCAGCGCGTGATGAAACGCCTTGATGTCGAAGCGGTTGCCGAGCCGGCGGCGCGCCTTGTCGCGCAGGCGCATGATTTCCGCGTAACCCAGGGCGTAGGTCACGATCTGGCCGGGAGTAGCCAGGTGCCGATTGGCGTAGTTCTCGGCTTCCCACCGCGGGCGGCCACTGACGATGACCATCGAGTCCACGGCCTGCGCGCGCGTCCAGCTCCCGGTGTTGATCGCCGGGTCGATCAGCATGCCTAACGTTGCATCCGAAAGGTGGGCGAGGTACCAGGCCCGCTCGAGATCCGACGGATAGATCCCCATCTCGTCGGCGAGGCGTTCGCTGTACAGGCCCCATCCCTCGATGAACCCCGCCATCTGGAAATACGCCAGCGAGGGATGTTGCGCCCCAACGCGGTCGCCGAGCACGATCTGATGGTGGTGCCCAGGATACCCCTCGTGGACCGCGGCGACATACGCGCCCATCGCAGGACGCTCTTCGGGACGATAGAGGTTGAGGACGAGCGAAGCCGGACGATCTGCGGTGGCGCTCATATATCGCGCCGGTGCACCCATCGTGGCTTCGGTGGCGGCTGGCTCCGGAATGACGACGAGGGTGTCGTCAGGCACCTCACGGAAGAACGCCGGCATGCGTGCCTTTGCTCGCAACAGGGCCTGTTCCGTAAGGCGGGTCAGTTCCTCCCGTGTACCTGCCATGAAGCGGGGCTCACTGCGGAACTGGCGCCGGGCGTCGTTTACATCGGTTGTGCCCAGAATCCGCTGAACCAGCGGCCGCAGTTCGTCATCGAGCGATTGGCGAAGGGTCATTGCCTTCGCCGTGACCTCGTCGCCCGTGAGCGGCAGGGTCGTGTACGATCGAAGCTGCGCGTGGTAACAGGCCGTGCGGTTTGCGGTTGCCGAGTCACGACAGACGCGCACACCGATGTTCGATTCGAGCCCCTCCTGAAGCACGCCATGCAGCACCCACTCCGGCCTGCCATACAACTGGTCGCCGTCAATGGCGCGCAGTTTCGACACCCACTCGTCGACCTGATGGTCCCAGGCGTTGCGCTGCGACTCGGTGGCGGAACGCCCAAAGCGGCCAGCACGCCCACTTGGACTTTCGAGGACACGCGCCACGTCGTCGGCAATGATTCGAACCAGGGCAGCCAGCGAATCGGGATTGGCCGGCGGCTGCGCGACAGCGACCGGTGAGGCACTGGCTGCAAAAAGGGCCAGCCCAAGTGCGGGAATTGCGCGGAGCACCGCCGTTTTGCGTAGGCTCAGTGTCATGCTCCAGAATGACCCAGTGGCGGGAAACCTCGAAGGGCGCCACCGGTCCGGTTCCCGGATTCGGTCGAGTCCACTTCGTGCAACGAAGTGTCAGTCCTGGTTGCGACAACGCCACCACGGGATGGAGCGCCGCCGAGCGGACTGATGGAATTGATGAAACCGGCCCCATGGATCGGCGTCCGGCGCGCGCAATGTTCGGGCATGATCAACGTTCGATGTGCCAGTCTCGCCACGGCGCTGTGTGCAGCCTGTTCCGAAGCGCCCGCACCAATTCAGGACCTGGCCATGTTCCGCGGGGGACCTTCTCACCCCGGCATCTACCCGGCCGCGCACCTCCAGCCCAACGTCGCAGGCGTTCAGTGGCGGTTCCAGACCGATGGCGCCATCCGGGGA
>CBIHMX010000345.1:0-3815 GCA_966211115.1 uncultured Gemmatimonadaceae bacterium
TTCTGCCTGACGAGCGGAAGGAGTTGATCTCGAAATCCGTGGTGGCCGGCGTGTACGAAAAGGAAGTCGACCGCGAATCCGCGTTCGAGAAGCTGCGCGAGCGCGCCGCCGCTGCCGCAGATGACGCGTCCCGCTCTTCGCTGCCCGGATCCACATCGCCCACACGCGGGGATGGCGACTCGGGCATGTCGGGCGCCCTCGGCGGCCTGATTTTCGGCACGACCGGTCCGCGCGGAGGTAAACGCGACGGGCTCCTCGACATTTTTGCAAAGACCGCAACGCGGAGCGTGGCGAGTAGTGTGGGTCGGCAGATCCTGCGAGGAGTCCTCGGCTCGTTGACAGGACGGACCAGGCGACGCTGAGTTCGGCAATTGCCCATCCAAAGCCGGAGGGCACGCAACCTTCCGAACGCTTCGCGAGTGGGAGTAGTAGGCGAGCGGCCTGAAGGTTTTGATCCATGATACATTTCAGCGTCCGGAACTCGCGGCATCGCGGGAGCCCGCCCCCAAGTCGGACGACCCGCTCGCTAAATGTTTGCGCAAATAGCTGTCCGACCAGAACAGGAAACCCGCCCCTCGCCCGGTGAATGGGCCGTTCTTGCCGGCATTTTGGCGCTGGCGGCGGCACTCCGGTTCTATCACCTCGGTGCGCTGGGACTTCAGGTCGACGAGGGCATACAGGCGCTCGCCGTCCAGGGCTGGCTTCAGGATGGCCTTCCGATCGTACCATCAGGCGCCGTTTACCAACGCTCGATCCCGTTCCTGTACCTCCAGGTAATCACCGCCAGAGTCGTTGGGCTCAACGAGTTCGCCCTTCGGTTGCCGGCGGCGGCCTTCCGCGTCGCCGCCGTTGCCGCAACGTACTGGTTTGCGCGCGGGATGTTCGATCGCCGAGTGGCGGTGATTGCGGCAGTATTCATCGCGCTATCTGCCTGGGAAATCGAGCTTTCACGTTACGGCCGTTTTTATACCGCCTTCCAGTCGACGTTTGTCATCTCGTTTCTGTGCCTGTACCGGATGCTTACCGGCGGATCGCGAGCATGGAGCATCGGGTTTGTTGCTGTGTCACTGGTCGCCATTACCCTCCACGAATTCTCGATAGCGATCGCAACCTGTTTCCTGATTCCGTTATTTGATCGCAACGTCACCGCCACGTTCCGGGCGAAATCGTTCGCGGGAGGAATGGCCTTCGTGACGGTATGGCTGGCGTATCGCCGGTTCGCCGGTAGCTGGATCGAGTCCATGGCTCCGCCGCATGGGCTCGAACTCGTGTCGTCAAATGAGCCCGTCACCGGCGGCACGAAGATCCTGCCGTTCCTGCCTGACCTTGCACTCCCGGACCTGTCGCCGGTCATGGACGCGCTGGCGAAGCCGTTGTCCGGCATTCATCTCGTGATCCTGGTGAGTGGCCTGTGCGTATGGCAGACGATGCGCCGGACCTCGATGCGCGAGGCGGCGTTGCTGTTGCTCGCGATTTTGTTCGGCGTGGTCCACGTTTTCATGCTGTCGTTCCTCGCGCTCCTTGCCTGGTTTATGCTTTTCGGGGAGACGTGGAAGGACCTCTGGTCGCCACGACTCCGTCCAACACTAGTGGCACTCGGCTTCTCGTTAGGTTATTGGACGCTGGCGCTGTCGAGCAGCGCCGGCGACTGGCGTTCGGTGATTCTCATGTCGTTTGGATTCCCGAACGTCCTTCAGTACTTCCTGTACTGGTTTGCGATGGGATGGCCGTTGTTCCTCGTCGCCACGACGATCTGCTGTGCCGCGATGGTGCTTCGCTATTTCTCGTCGCGGAATCGGGCGTTCCTGTACCTCCCGGCTGGCATCATCATACCGGCCGTCGTTGCCAGTCTGTTCAGCGCGTACCAGGAATCCCGGTACGTCTTCCACCTGTATCCGCTGATGGTCGTGGCGTTCGTGTGGGGCATCGTCTCCGTCACGGACCGTGTCGTCGGTCGAGCGTCTGGCGGCGTTCGCCCCGTCGCGGTGCTGGCGGGAACGGCGATCGTGGCCCTGTTGGCGACGGGCGATGTGGGCCGGTTGACGGTGGCGCCGCTGGGGAGATCATATGGGGAGCCGCGCGACGTCATGCGCAGCATCATCAGCTGGCCGGCATACGGATGTTTCCATCAGGACCAGATGGGCGCGGCGCGATACGTGCGGGATCACATGCGTGCCGGAGACCGGGTGGTTGCGATCGGGCTTCCGCATCAACTCCACGTGTATCGATTCTACGTCGGTCAGCTCGATGCGGCGGTCACGCGTGACGAGAACCGGGCATACCAGCGCCGCAGGCAGGGCCGACTGCTGGACCGGTATACCGGCGCCACGCTGGTCACGGACGTTGACGACCTCCTGACGAACGACGGTTCGACGACGTGGCTCATCGGGGACACGGTCCTGCAGTCGGATTCGGTGACCTACTTTCCGGAATCCGTGCGTGACGATGCGCGGCGCGTTGCAGCACGGACCGCCTTTGTGGGGCGCGACGGCGTCACGTACGTCGTGAGGTTGCCCTGACGCCGCGCCCCTTTGTCTCGGTCGTCGTCCCGCTGCATAACGAGGAGCGGTGGATCGAACAGTGCCTCGAGGCGCTGCTCGACCAGGACTACCCACGGGATCGGTACGAGATCCTTGTCGTCGACAACAACTCGACCGACGGTTCGGCCGCGCGCGTGGCGCGGTATCCGGCCGTCCAGCTCCTGCGCGAACCCGTGCAGGGGGATTACGCGGCGCGCAACCGAGGCATCAGCAGCGCAAAGGGATCGATCATCGCCTTCACCGACTCCGACACCGCTCCCGAGCGGAACTGGCTCAGCGCGATCGTCGATCACTTCGAACGAACTGGCACGAGCCTGCTCATTGGCCGGCTGCGTTTTGGCGAGGGCCGGGGTGTGCTCGCCCTGCTCGAGCAGTATGAGGCCGAGAAGGGGGCGTTCGTATTCAGCGCACGCCAGCCCGACATCTACTTCGGATACACGTGCAACATGGCCGTGACGCGTGACCTGATCGATCGCATTGGCCCCTTCGCCCCGGTCTTCCGCAACGCGGATGTCGTTCTCGTCAGGCGGACGGTCGACGAGCTGTCGCCGGCAGCACTGGCGTATTGCGACGCCATGCGGGTCCGGCGGCTCGAGGTAGCCACGGTGGGCCAGTACCTGGGCAAGCAGATCACCTATGGCCGCGATTATGCTCGTTATGCAGATATCGCCGGCGCCGCAACCCTCAGCACCGCCCAGCGTTTCGAGGTCTTCCGACGGACCCGCGAGCGTCAGGGACTCGGGTGGGGGCAACGCCTGCGCTTGCTGGCGATACTTGGCGTCGGCGCGGTCTGCTACGACGTGATGCGCCGCATCGGTCTTCTCCGGCGGACGACCGCAACCTGACGACCGCGCGCATGGCCGAAACGCCACGGGTACATCCGGTCCTGCTGCTGCTGACGGGCAACATGCTCGGCGCCGCGGTGGGCGGGGCGTTTTTCCTGACCGCGTCGTGGCGACTGTCCCTGGAGGACATGGGTCGGTATGCCGCCGTCATCAGCCTGCAATGGGTCGCGTTCGGGCTGATCGGCCATGGCCTTGGCATCGCCACGTTGCGGGTGGCGCGCAACCGGATCGCCGAATCAGACCACAAGGGCGCCCTCGGCATCGTCGCCTATGCCGTGCTGACAGCGATGTCCCTGTCGGTCATTACCGCGGCGCTGGTCTACTGGTTCATCGAGATCACGTTCACGTCCAGGATCGCGCCCGAAATCGCCGCGATCGCGATCCTCTGGGCGGGAGCCCGGGCGATGCTGGAATGCACGCGCTCCGGCCT
>CBIHMX010000346.1:0-3799 GCA_966211115.1 uncultured Gemmatimonadaceae bacterium
TTCCTACATGATCTATCCCGGCGAAAAGACGATCACGGCGGACTCGGCAAGAATCGCCGCGATGTATCTCGCTAACGCTTTCTATCAGCAGACGGTGGGCAGCAACCTTTCGTCCAATACGGACGATATCAACCGGTTCCTGTACGGCGCCTCAGACGACAGCAATATCGCCAATCGCAACAATTATGGAATGAGTCGCGTCAGCGAGGTCTTCCTCGGCGCCTGCAGCCCCCACATGCAGAAAACCGACAGAAAGCAGATCTTCGGTGTCTTCAGATCTTGTGGACAACCCGCCTCCCACGCGCCTGCCGGGCCGGTCGCAGACGGCGGCTCCAGATTCCGCCCCGACGACATCGGCAGAGGGTGCCAGCGTTCATCTGGCGCCCGCCGCCTCGCTGGTGGATGCCGACTCGCCACGCCTGGGAGGGCTGAGTCAGGACCACATCGACGTTCTTGCGCAGGGCGACATCGAGCCGATATTGGTGCATCGGGCTACCCGGCGCGTGGTTGACGGGATGCATCGGCTCCAAGCCGCCCGGTTGCGGGGGAACGAGATGGTCCCGGTCCGGTATCTGGACGGGCCGGCCAGTGAGGTGTTCATCCACTCCGTGGCGGCCCACGTCAGCCATGGTTTACCACGGACCCTCAAAGACAGAAAAGCCGCAGCCCGGCGGATCCTGACCCAACACCCGGATCTATCGGACCGGGCGATCGCGCGCATCACCCGGCTGTCGCCCAAGACCGTGGGCGCCGTCCGCCGTGCTTCGTGTGAAGAAGTTCCACAGTCGAAGGTCCGGGTCGGGTCGGACGGCCGTTCTCGTCCGCTCGACGCGGCGCAACGCCGGGAGGCAGCCCGCGCGTTCCTCACCGAGCATCCCGCCGCCACGCTCCATGAGACGGCCACCGCGGCGGGGGTGTCGATCAGTACAGCGTGCGAGATCCGGCAGCGGATGCGGAATGAGGAGCAGGAGCTCCCAATGCCGGACCAGAGCACCGCTCGCGAAGTTCGGGACCCGCCCCGCGCGGGCGGCGCTGGCACTCCGGGAAGCAACCCCTACGCAGGGCGCGGTCGGGCCCGGCAAATCGAGACCCTGGCGAAGGATCCGTCCCTCAGGTTCACCCAGTCCGGGCGCGCGTTACTGCGCTGGCTTCACGAGCGGGCGCCTGATCTTGAAGCAGGGCGGCAGTTGCTGGACTCGGTACCGCCGCACTGCGCCGTGGTCGTCGCGGACCTGGCCGACTCCTACGCCCGCGAGTGGCAACGGTTCGCCAGCGCTCTGGAGCAGGCAGTCGGTGACGCAGACGAACAGGAGCGCGCGCCGGAGCCGGGACGCTCAGAGCGGTGAGCGGGCCATCCCGTCCGGCTCAGCCCGAAAGCGGCCCTGCACCGTGCGGTCCGTGGAAAGCGCGGGCGGATTTCGAATCCCTTTCTTGACGGCAGATCAGAGCCTCTGAATGATGAGATGCAGTTCGGCAGCAGCAGTGCCAGATCTCACCAGGAGAGAGCCGAACGGCAGGAAGACGTTTTACTTCACGTCACTTAGATGACCGGCCCTCGAAATTGGGCAGCAGAGTTCTTCGACCGAACGCTAGAGATATCTGGAGTTCAGGATGGACCAAGCGGAGGTTCGAGTGGAGACGACCGTGGCCGACGCGGAAGCAAGCGCGGACGTGGCTGTAGTCGGCGCAGGGCCGGCCGGTCTGTACACCGCCTACTGCGCGGGCTTCCGAGGGCTTTCCAGCGTAATAGTCGATGCGCTGCCGGAGCCGGGCGGACAGGTCGCGGCTCTGTACCCGGAGAAGAGGATCTACGACGTCGCTGGCCATCCGGCCGTGCGGGGCCGGGAACTGGTCGATGCTCTGATCACCCAGGTAGAGCCGTTCCGTCCGCGTTTCCTGCTCGGCCGGACGGCGATCTCCCTGGCGCCGGAGGAGGGCAGGGGCTGGACGATACGGCTGGAGGACAGCGGGCTGGTGCGTGCCGGAGCCGTTGTTATCGCGGCCGGACTCGGCCGTTCCATCCCGCGCACCCTGCCATGCCTGAGGCCCTATCAGGGGCGTGGTGTGGCCCACCATGTGCCGCGTCCGGACGAGCACCGGGACCGTGACGTGGTGATCGTGGGTGGTGGCGACAGCGCGGTCGACTGGGCCCTCGCCCTCGCTCCGATCGCACGGTCCGTCACGGTCGTGCATCGGCGCTCGGTCTTTCGCGCCCACGAGCACAGCGTCAAGCAGATGTACGCATCAGGTGTTCGCGTGGTGACCGACGCGCAGGTGACGTCCTGTGAAGGGAACGGACGTTTAGAAGAAGTGTGGGTCCGGGCCGAAGAGCACGAATTGAAACTGCCTGCGCAGGTTCTCGTCGGAGCACTGGGGTTCATCACCAACCTGGGTCCGATTGCCGATTGGGGACTCCGGATGAGTAATCGCCTCGTTCTGGTCGACGGAGCGATGCGGACGAATTTGCCTGGAGTGTACGCAGTCGGCGACATCTGCCATTACGAGGGCCGTGTTCCGCTCATATCGGTGGCCTTCGGCGAGGCAGCGACCGCGGCGAATCACGCGGCGGTCAGTCTGCGCCCCGGGTCGCGCCTCGTACCGGAGCACTCCACCGACATCAACAGCGCGAACCTGTCATGAACCTGAAGAAACTGACCATCCTTCCGGCAGGAATCGAAATTCTGCTGCCGGCGGGATCCCCCCTCACCGAAGTCGAGTACGAGGCCCCGCAGCGGCTCATCCCCTTCGGATGCCGCTCCGGATCGTGCGGCGCGTGCGTCATCAAGGTGCTTGAGGGCCTTGACTCCCTCGGCGAACCCGACCCCGACGAGCTCGACTTCCTTGAAGACCTCGGCCGCACCGGCGGCACCCACCGCCTGGCCTGTCAGTGCCGGCTGCGGGGCGACGCGACCGTTCGCGTCGCCGACGAAATCTGAATCCGCTCGTACAAAAAGTCCGAGTGCCCGAACCGAAAGGTGAACCATGCCGAACCGCGTGACCAACGTCGGCTACGGGGACCGTACCCCGTTCCTCAGCAGCACCGCCTCGGCGGAGCTGCGCGCCGAGATCGACACACAGCTCGACCAGCAGGTCCTCGAGTGGTACGCCAACGTCCCCGAGGCCGCCCATCTCGAGGGCCAGAACGTCAACTCCGCGTACTACAAGCGGAACCTGATCGAGACCGCCTGGCGCATCCGGATGCTGCGCGTGTCCGAGGCCAAGGCACTGGTGGAGATCGCCAAGGTCAGCCCCGAGGCGGCGCAGGCCTGGGCCAACTACGAACAGGAGGAGATGCTCCACGACGAACTGTTCATCGCCGACCTGGAGAAGGCGGGCGTGTCCCGCGAGCAGTTCCTGGCCACCGAGCCCTACCTGTCGACCAAGCTGCTCACCGGCTACTTCTCCTACCTCCTGGACCACGAGGGCCCGCTGGGTGTGGTGGCGTACTCCTATCTCGTCGAGTACGTGAACGTGAAGCTGGAGCCCCGGAAGTTGGAGGCGCTGAAGAAGTCGGTCGGCGAGGCCAACATCGGCGGCCAGATCAACCACTCGCACACCGACATCAACGACGACCACCCCGGTGAGGTGTGGTCCGCCGTCCGTCACCTGCTGCGCAGCCAGGACGACATCGACGCGTTCAAGCGGTACCTCCGCGAACACCAGCAGGTCCTGGCGCAGTACTTCGAGGAGCTCTACCTGGACACCATCGCCGGGGCCGAGAAGCAGCCGGCCTGAGATCGTCCCCAGCGGGGGCGCGGCACGCGCCCCCGCCTGCCGGCAAGGAGGCCGGAATGAGCAC
>CBIHMX010000347.1:0-3797 GCA_966211115.1 uncultured Gemmatimonadaceae bacterium
GTCGTTGTCGGTACCCGGATCGGCGCCGTGACTGACGCGGAGGGGCGATACACCATTGTCGGCGCGCCGGCAGGCTCGCGAGGATCGAGGCTCGCCGGATCGGGTATCGCGTGATGCAGGTTCCGAACGTGACCGTGGAAGCGGGGGGCACGGCGACCGTGAATTTCCGCCTCGCCGCCGTGCCTCTTTCGCTGCAGGCAGTGGTGACGACCGGGCTGACCGATCCCACGTCAGGCACGCGCGTGCCCTTCACGGTCGGGCGGCTCGAGGTCGAGAACATCCCGGTGCCGTCGACCAACGCGATCGAGTCGATCCAGGGGAAGGTCGCTGCCGTGACCATCGTGCCGCCCGGACAACCGGGGAGCGGGACGAACATCCTGCTGCGTTCGATGCTCGTGTCTGAAATGGACCTCCTCAAGGCAGAAGGGCTGATCAGGCTGGGACGCGCCGCTGAAGCCGTTCCACTCATCAACAAGACACGGGTAGCAAACGGTCAACTGCCGCCGGTAACGGTCGACGGTCCGCCTGACGAGCCGGGGTGCGTTCCCCGGAAATTGAATGGTCAGTGCGGAAGCCTGTGGGACGCGCTGCGCTACGAAAAGCGCATTGAGGGACTCGGGGTCAGCGCTGTCATTGCGTATTTCGACGCCCGAGGCTGGCAGACGCTTCCAGCGAACAGCATCCTGTAATTGCCTGTGCCCGGCTCCGAGTTGGCGACCTTGCTGCTGCCGAATTACACCGTTGGCGGTCCGGGCGGTGTGTCGAGTGCTCCGCCGCCTGACCCCGAACGGTGTCCGGTGGCGCTCGCCAGGTGTCCGTGACCTGAGCCGGAATTGAAGAAGCGCCCTCCGTCGAGGGCGCTTCTTCAGCTCCGGTGGGCAGGAACGCCGCTTTACAGCGGACGCCGGGGGCAATCCGTAGAGCAGAAATCAGGCCCGCGTTTCGTCCCTCCGGGAGCGGTAACTAGGCCAGCCGTAACGAGAAACCTCTTGCTGGACGCAGACTTGGCCACCACTATAGAGGGCGGTCGTACGATCCACAGACGGTCATACCGGGAGAGTCAGGCATGAAGGTGCACGTCTTGGCCATTTTGGCCGGCGGCGTTCTGGCCCTTGTGCCAGCAGTTCGGAACCTCGATTCCCACTCCGTCCCGGCGAGTCGTATCGCGCCGGTCGTCGCGGAATCGGTACCGGCAGCGAAACCCCATGCGACCCTTCGCAGGGAAATCGCGCGGAAAGCAGCGATCAGCAACAGTGAACTGACCAAGGTCATTCAGCAGACCTGCGCGGCCTCGTGCCATAGCGAGCGCCGGAAGATGGGCAGCCTGTCCCTCGAACAGTTCGACGTGGCGGCGGCAGCATCTTCTCCCGTGACCGCCGACGTGTCGGAAAAGATCATCAACAAGCTTCGCACCGGGATGATGCCTCCGCCGGGCCGTCGCCGACCGGGAGGTGATACGCTCACGGTGCTCGCGTCCACTCTCGAGTCGATCATCGACAAGGCCGCGGCGGTTCGCCCTGAACCGGGCGTACGCACGTTCCAACGGCTGAACCAGGCCGAATACCAGCGATCGATCAAGTCGCTCCTCGACCTCGATGTCGACGCCGGATCCTGGCTGCCCCTCGATACCAAGAGCGCGAACTTCGACAACATCGCCGACGTCCAGCTTCCCTCGGCGACCCTGCTCGATGCCTATCTCGATGCGGCCAGTGAAATCAGCCGCCTGGCGGTGGGCGATCCTAACGCGAGCGTCGGTTCGGAGTCGTACAAGCTTCCGCGACTCGCATCGCAGTGGGATCAGGCGCCTGGTGCGCCAGCGGGCACGCGCGGTGGTGTTTCCGTCATGCACACCTTCGTGGCCGACGGTGAATACGTCTTCAGCGTCTCGCTCCATGCGATCCCGACCGGACAGCTGTTCGGCTCCGACGCGCCGTTCGACGAACAGATCGAGATTTCGGTCGACGGCGTTCGCGTCGGCATGATCGAGGTCGACCGGTGGATGTCGCAGGCCGATCCGAACAACATGGAGCTGAAGACCAGACCGGTGCCGGTTCGCGCCGGGGCGCATCGGGTGTCGGCGGCGTTCATTCGCACGTTCGAAAGCCCGGTCAACGACAACATCGCGCAGATCGGTCACTCGATCGCTGACACGCAGATCGGTTCGGAACTCGGCATCACCAACGTTGCCCACCTCCGTGACATGACGGTCACCGGTCCGTACAACCCGACCGGTGTCAGCGAGACCGCAAGCCGCCAGAAGATCTTCACCTGCCGTCCCACGACGGCCGACGAGGAACGTCCCTGCGCCGAAAAGATCGTCGCCAGCCTCGGCGGCGCCGCGTATCGCCGCCCGCTGCAGGCCAGGGATCTCGAGGGCCTGATGACGTTTTATGACCAGGGGCGCGCCGAAGGTGGATTCGAGCTGGGCGTGCGCACGGCGATCGAGGCCATCCTGTCGAGCCCGCACTTCATTTTCCGCATGGAAGAGCTGCCGGCCGGTGCCCGACCCGGCCAGCGTTATGCAGTCAGCGCGATGGACCTGGCCTCCCGCCTTTCATTCTTCATCTGGGGTGCACCGCCTGATGCGGCACTCATCGCTGTCGCCCGGAACGGCAAGCTGACCGACCCGGCGGTCCTCACGGCGCAGACCCGGCGGTTGCTGGCCGATCCGCGTGCCGAGGCGCTCGCCACCCGCTTTGCGGCGCAATGGCTTCGCCTCCAGGATATCGAGAAGGTCCATCCAGATGCTCTGCAGTTCCCCGATTTTCACCAGCAACTGGGCGACGCGATGCGTCGCGAAACGGAATTGTTCTTCTATGGCCTGGTCCGCGAAAACCGGACGGTCCTCGACCTGTATTCCGCGAACTACACGTACCTGAACGAGGAACTGGCCCGGCACTACGGCATTGCTGGCGTCGTCGGTCGTGACTTCCGGAAAGTGAACTATCCGGACGACCGGCGCAGCGGATTGCTCGGGCATGCCAGCGTGCTGACGCTGACGTCACACGCCAACCGGACCTCGCCGGTGCTCCGCGGCAAGTGGGTGATGGAGGTCCTGATGGGCTCTCCGCCGCCACCACCGCCGCCCGACGTGCCGGATCTCGACAAGACGGAGGAGGCAAAGGAAGGCCGTCTCCTCACGACGCGCGAGCGCATGGAGATGCACCGTGCCAATCCACAGTGCCGCTCGTGTCACCTGTTCATCGATCCCATCGGGCTGGCGCTCGACAACTTTGACGTCACCGGCCGCTGGCGGCTCCGTGAAAACGGCAACCCGGTCGATTCGCGTGGCGACTATTACGACGGCACGCCGATCTCCAGCCCGGCCGAGCTGAAGGCCGTGCTGCTGAAGCGCCCGGCCCCGCTGCTTCGCACGTTCACGTCGAACCTGATGGCCTACGCGTTAGGCCGCCGGATCGAGTACTACGACATGCCGACCGTTCGCCGCATCGTCAACGCGGCAGAACCAGGCGGCTACCGGATGAATGACTTCGTGCTGGGCGTCGTGATGAGCGATGCCTTCCGCATGAGACGCGTCGCCGATACCCAGGCGGCCGGCAACGGAATGCAGTAAAACCACCCAAGGGAGCGTTCATGTATTTCCTGACCGGAAAGCCGATTCCCCGACGTACCTTCGTGCGTGGCATGGGAGCGACCGTTGCCCTGCCGTTCCTCGACGCCATGATACCGGCCGGCCGCGTGCTGCGTGGCGCGCCCGGAGACCGCACGCGACTCGTGGCCATCGAGATGGTCCATGGCGCGGCGGGCTGCAATGAACTCGGCGCGAAGATGAACCT
>CBIHMX010000348.1:0-3786 GCA_966211115.1 uncultured Gemmatimonadaceae bacterium
GCCAACGATGTCGTAATGATCGAGCGCCGACTCGACATCCGTCACCAGCTCGTGCGTCTTGGCCAGGATGTACCGGTCGAGCAAATGCCGGGAATCGGTACGCCGCTGTCCCTCGACGCGGTCGGCGTTGGCGTAGAGGCCGAGGAAGTAGTACGAGTTCCACAGTGGCAGCAATGCCTGGCGGATACCCTCCTGGATGCCGCGTTCGGCGACCACGAGGTTGCCGCCGCGCAGGATGGGGCTGTCCATCAGGAACCAGCGCATCGCGTCCGACCCGTCGCGGTCGAACACCATGTTCACGTCCGGATAGTTGCGGCGGGACTTCGACATCTTCTGGCCATCGCTGCCTAACACGACGCCGTGCGCCATGCAGGTGTCGAACGCGGCGCAGTCGAACAGCGCCGTCGCCAGCACGTGCAGCGTGTAGAACCAGCCGCGCGTCTGGCCGTTGTACTCGACGATGAAGTCGCCGGGGAAGTGGTGCTCGAACCAATCGCGGTTCTCGAACGGGTAGTGCACCTGCGCGAAGGGCATCGACCCCGACTCGAACCAGCAGTCGAGCACTTCCGGCACGCGGCGCATGGTCGACCGGCCGGTGGGGTCGTCCGGGTTCGGGCGCGTGAGCTGGTCGATCGCCGGACGGTGCAGGTCGGTCGGGCGCACGCCGAAGTCGCGCTCCAGTTCATCGAGCGAGCCATAGACGTCGATGCGCGGATAGTTCCGGTCGTCTGACATCCAGACCGGGATCGGCGAACCCCAGTAGCGATTGCGCGACACCGACCAGTCGCGCGCGTTCTCGAGCCACTTGCCGAACTGGCCGTCGCGGATGTGCTCCGGCACCCAGGTGATCTGCTGGTTGATCTCGACCATCCGGTCGCGGAACTTCGTCACCGCCACGAACCACGAGCTGACGGCGCGCTGGATGAGCGGGCTGTCGCAGCGCCAGCAGTGCGGATAGGAGTGGCGGTAGGTGTCGTGGCGGAGCAGCACGCCTGACGCCTTCAGGTCGCGGATGATCTGCTTGTTCGCCTCGAAGATGTGCTGCCCTTGGTAGGCGGGGACGGTGCCGTCGAATTCGCCGCGCGAGTTCACGGGCGTGACGGGGTCGATGCCGGCGGCATCGGTGACGGCCTTGTCGTCCTCGCCGTAGGCGGGCGCGATGTGGACGATCCCCGTCCCGTCGTCGGTCGACACGTAATCGGCCGGAAGGAACTGGTGTGCGTTAGGCCTTCCCGCGAAGAAATCGAACACCGGCTGGTAGCGCGTGCCGACCAGCGCCGCACCCGCATAACGAGCAAGCACCTCGGGTGACTCGCCCAGCTCGCGTTCGTACGCCGCCACCCGCGCCTCGGCCAGCAGGAACCGTTTCCCGTTCGCCGACACCACCACGTAGTCGACGTCCGGGTGCACCGCCAGCGCCAGGTTCGACGGGAGCGTCCACGGCGTCGTCGTCCAGATCAGCGCCAGCGCGCCGTCGAGTTTCGGGTTGTCGGAGACCACGGGCAGGCCGACCGTGACCGCCGGGTCGTCCCGGTCGCGGTACACGTCGTCCATCTTCACTTCCGTGTTCGACAGCGGCGTCTCGCAGCGCCAGCAGTACCAGAGGACGCGGAATCCCTCGTAGACGAGTCCCTTGTCGTAGAGCGACTTGAATGCCCACATGACGCTTTCCATGTAGGGCAGGTCGAGCGTCTTGTAGTCGTTGTCGAAGTCGACCCAGCGTGCCTGACGAGTGACGTATTCCTCCCACTCCTTCGTGTAGCGCAGGACCGAAACCCGGCAGGCTTCGTTGAACTGCGCCACGCCCATCGCCTCGATCTCGTTCTTGTGCTGGATGCCGAGCTGCTTCTCGGCCTCGAACTCGGCGGGCAGGCCGTGACAGTCCCACCCGAAGCGGCGTTCGACGTGCCGCCCGCGCATGGTCTGGTAACGCGGGACGAGATCCTTCACGTATCCCGTCAGCAGGTGGCCGTAATGCGGCAGCCCGTTGGCGAACGGCGGTCCGTCGTAGAACACGAACTCGTTGGCGCCATCCTCTCCCGCCGGTCGCTGGGCGATGCTCGCGGCAAAGGTGCGATCAGCTTCCCAGTACGCGAGCACCTGGCGCTCGAGCTCAGGAAAATTCGGGTGCGATGGGATCGGGTTCGTGGCGTTCTGTCCAACGCTGGCTCTCGGGTAGGGCACGTCGCGTCCTCTTGGCGTGAAAAGATCCACCGGATCCAACCGATGGCCCTTCACGGGGACGGGCGCAACAAACGACTGCGCTCGCGGTACCACCCCGCTTGTTCGCGCCGAAAAACGCGAACCGCTCGACACGTGGCTGTAGCGGGCCACACCCGACCGGCTCTACCGGGGTCCTGCGGACCCGTTCTTCCGGTTGGCTCCCCGGTGATGGCCGGATCGTCGCCGTGGAATACCGAGTGGCCTGCTGAGAGGCCGTCGGCTCATGGCAACGTAGCTGGCGCCATGATACCAGACAAGCAGTCGGAAATGATACTTCCGGATGATACTTCCGGAGCCGTTGAATACGGCCGGCAAACGGTGGAAATTGATGGTCTTGTGTTTGTCCGCCCTAACTTGGAACACTGAGATGCCCAATTCGAACGGCGCCAAGAAGCCGAAGCCGATGACGAAGAAGAATCTCCAGCACTTCGAAAAGAGGTTGATGGATGAGCGTCGGCGCGCGCTGAAGGAACTGGGGCACTATGAAGACGTTTTTGGTGCCACGCCGCAATCCGCTGATGGGGACCTGAGCTCGTACTCCTTCCACATGGCCGACCAGGGCACGGACGCGATGGAACGGGAGAAGGCCTTCCTGTTTGCGAGCCAGGAAGGACGCTTCCTGTGGCATATCGACCAGGCATTGCGGCGGCTGTACAAGCAGCCGGAAACGTTCGGCAAGTGCCACAACTGCGGCGAGGAGATCGCGTTCGACCGTCTCGACGCGCTGCCACACGCGCGCTTCTGTATCAAGTGCAAGCAGCGAGAGGAAGATGGAAAGCCCTGACGGCACCGACGCGCGGGCACGCATTTTCTGGCCGGTCCTGATCACCGTTATCCTCTCCGATATCATCACGAAGTGGATTGCCGTGCGCGACCTGTATCCGCGCGGCGTGCCCCGGGAAGTATTCGGTGACGTCGTTCGGCTGACGCTGGTGTTCAACCGCGGCGCGGCCTTCGGGATCAACGTGGGCGAATATTCGCGCTGGATCTTCCTGGGCCTGACGATCGTGGCGCTGGTGATCCTGGGGCAGCTCTACCGCGCCACGCCGGGCCGCGACATCGCGCGCACGCTCGCGATATCGCTCGTGTCGGCGGGCGCCCTCGGCAACCTGATCGACCGCGTCCGGGGGCCACAGGGTGTCGTGGATTTCATCGACATCGGTATCGGCGACATGCGCTGGCCGACGTTCAACGTCGCCGACATGGCGGTGAGCACCGGGGCGATCCTCCTCGCATACGTGCTGTGGCACGAGGAAAAAACCGAGCGGCGGACGGCGACGACCATGAGCACGTCCGGATCCTCGTGAGCGGCGACTCGTCAGGCACGCGGCACGACTTCACCAGCGAGGCGGACAACGATGTCCGCCTCGATTTGCTCATGGCGTCGCGGCTCGGGCTCTCGCGGACGCAGGCGGCCACCCTCATCGCGACCGGCGCCGTGACCGTGGCCGCGCCCGGCGATCCGCCGAGGACGGAGCGGGCCAGCTATCGCCCGCGGCTGGGGGAAGTGATCAGCGTCGTGGTGCCGCCGCCGCCGGACCGTGACGTCCGGCCCGAGGATAT
>CBIHMX010000349.1:0-3777 GCA_966211115.1 uncultured Gemmatimonadaceae bacterium
TTCTTCGTCCCTTGTTCTGTGATGCGGGCTGCACGTACGGCAGCTCGCGACCTTCGGCAGCGCACCGGTGCATCAGCGATCCACGACTCATGTCGCCCAGGCCGACGAACTCCCGCGGGTAGTGAAGACGTGGGCCGAGCACGCCCTTGAGTGGCTCGAGATATTTGGGCGTCGCGACGCTGCCAAGCAGCACGGCCCGGTCAGCGTCGCAAAGTTCACCTGCCAATCGCAGCGCGTCGCGTCTCAGCGGCGTCGTGTACCGTCGATCCTCGAGATCCACTTCAACCCGGGAAATCGCCTTCAGCTCCGCCAGGTCGATCAGGTCCGACGCCGGCCTCAAGCCCTGCCCCGGTACGATGACCTGCACGCCATCCCAGCCTGTTGGCGGGCTGGCGAACGCGGTTGCGTACGCAATCTTGCCGCGGAAGTACAGCGCGCTCATGAACGTGAACACTTCACCGATCGGAGCACCGCTGTTCGAGCGGAGGCGCTCGGCCAGCGGCGTCGAAGACGTCCCGTTGAGCAGGTAGCCGGCGCGCTTGCCCGAACAGTTGGCCGGGGAGAGGAGAAACACGCGGCAATTCGACGGCATCGCCTAACGATCCACCACCGTCAGGTACTCACGCCACGGTCCGACGGCGTCCCGGTACTGCTTGGCCATGACCCGCGCGACCTGGACGATGTGGCCGAGGTCGTGTGTCACCCATGCCGCCAGCAACTGGCGCAGCGTGACCTGGCCAAATGCCGGATGTTCGCCGGTGAGCGCGAGCTGCGCTTCCGTCAGGTTCCAGCTGGCGAGGGTGCGAAGGTTCCCTGACCGGAGCTCGGCAAATTCGTCGAGGAGTTGCCGGAGTGATTTCCCGCCACTTTCGCTGAACTGTGCGAACCGGTCGTACGGCGCGAACCGCCGGGCCTCAGCCTGCTCGAGGACGATCCGGGCCCTTGGAATCCAGTCGGTGCGTTCACCATGGATGAGATGCCCCACGACGACGTACGGACTCCACGTGTCGGCGCCTTCGTTGGCATCGAACCATGACGGCGACAGTCCATCGAGCAGTGCCCGCAGCGTGCCCGGCGTGCGCTCGAGTACCTCGGTACCAGTGTGCAGGTCGAAGTCCATGGAGACTTCAATCTATCGCTCTCGTCGCGTCCCCGGTTCGGCAAAATGCGCCAGTTGCTCGGCGGTCAGGACGGCCTTTGCCTTCGTTCCGAATTCCGAGTTGAGCCTGCCGAGCGCGGACTGTGCGGCGCTCAACCGCTGGGCGAGGTCGCGGTCGAACACCCGCTGTCCCTGTCGAAGCACCCAGTTGAGCAACGGCGCGAGGGCTTCGTCCGCCTTGTTGTTGTACTCTCCGCTCACCTCCTGCAATCGGTTGACCTGCTCCGGCGTCAGGCGAACCGTATCGCGGGCGGCGGTATACACCTCCGTCGGGTCGCGCTTGAGCCGCGCCACGGCGGCGCGGCGCTGTTCGTCGGTCAGCGGCTTTTCGTTGGCCCCTTCTCGCAGCCCGAGGCCACGCGAGATCGGGTTGAGGACCGGTCCGCCGAAGACGTACTCGACGCCTAACTGCAACTGCGCCGGCGCAAATTTCCGGCGCGCGCTGCCGAAATTACCGGGCTGCCCAAACACCTGGTTCACCCGGTACTTGAACTGATTCGTGTTCGGGTCAAATCCTGTGACGTACAGCAGCGTCGAGTTGACGTTGGTGCTCAGTGGCTGCTGGCCGAACGGGGTGTTCTCGAGCCCGAGGGCGCGGACGAGCGCGCCGTTGGCGTTGGAGAGGTTGAACGTGAAGCGCAGTCGGTCGCTGTAGCTCCAGCCGGACGGCGGCGTGAAGCTGGCGTTGATGTCGAAGCGCGCCTGCCAGGGTGTCCGGCACGCGTTCGCCGCGGCCAGGCGGCCGAGTTGCGACCTCAGGCAGTTCCGGGCCGCGCCCGGCGCGTGCGCGATCAGCTCCGTGAGCTGGCGCGCCAGCGAGGTGTCGCCCGCGACCGCCGGATCCGGGATGAACGCACGATCGTTCCCCGTGCTGCCATCGCCATTGATATCACCGTTGACGAGCGGCGTGAACGGAACGCCCGAGTAGAGATTGGCGGTGACGCCGAAATTGAAGCCGCGGAACCGCCCGGCACTCGTCACGCGGAACGTGTGCCGCGGATTCGAGATGGGTACCCATTGCTTGACGTAGGGATCGCCGATCGTGCCGATGCGCGAGTTGCCGCGCGATTCGGTGGAGCCCGCATTCATGACATACGTCATGGTGAGCGACACCCGGCGGTTGAAGAGCGGATTCGGCGGCACGAGCGTTGCCCGAAGCTCGGTGCGATATCCACGGATGTCCGACATCATGCTCGACACGGAGGCGAATTCGGGGGAGAGGCGCGACGCGCCTGACGAGAGGGACCCCGTGCCCGGTACAATGGCGCTCGCCGGAGCAAAAACCGGACGACCGCCTTCGGCTGCCAGCGTGAACTTCGGCGTGCGATTCAGGTTCAGGTCGATCGTGCTCTGGCCGTGGGTGTTGTACGAGAAGCCACCGTTGATGCCGAGTATCCATTGGCCCGGCACGCGGATGCCGTCGATGCTCAGGTTGGACCGCCAGTTCAGCGGTGCCTGGAAGTTCGTGTCGAAGACGCGAACGAGCGGCCTGGCCAGCGAAAACGTGGTCCCGGGCGTGCCGTCGGCGCAGGCGGTCGGGGCTTCCGTCATCGTGGACCAATCGGGAATCGGGACTGCGTCACCGACGCATGACAGGGTGATGCGCGTTCCCGGCAATCCGGTGGATTCCACCAGTTCAGCGATGGTTCCGTTGTTCACCGTTCCGCGATACGCGCCGAACGTTCCGGTCACGCCGATTCCCGGCAGGGTGGAGGCACGCTGCATGGACACGATCGACGACACCATGTCCGGCGACATCGACCGGATGGCCTCGGCCGACAGTCCGCCTAACGTCGACGCCCGGCCGGCCGTGCCCCGCCCCCGGCGGGTGGCCGAGGTCCAGGAAAAGCCAACGCGCGGACTGATTCCGGCGTCGCGCGGGATCCGGTCCGTGCGCATCCCGAACGTCTGTTCCACCGCCGGGTTGTACCGCGGCAGCGTGCCCGGGTGCGCGAAGTCCATCCGCAACCCACCCTGAAACTGCCATGCGTCCGACGCCTTGTACTCCTCCCCGATCCAGACCGACGAGTTCTTCGAGTTCGTGCTCCGTGGCGTGTTCGTGATGACACGGTCGAACGAGGCCGGCCGGTTGGCTGCAAGGTCCTCGATGGTCAGGTACGTATAGCTGCCTAACAACGGGCTGCCCGGGAAGTAGAAATAGTTGCTGCGGTTGTAGGAAACCTGGCCGCCGATCTTGACCTTGTGCTTTCCATTCGACGGCAGCCATGAAAGTTCGTTCTGCAGTTCACCGTTGCTCGTCTGCTCGTAGTAATCCCCGTCGCCGCCGCCGAAGGTCAGCGACGACAGTCCCGTCCGACCGTCGCTGAAATCCGTGCCCACGCGAACCGACCCGCTGGGCAGCAGCGTGTACGGGTCGGCGTCGTCGGAGTAGTACTCGTAGCCCGCCGTCAACTCGTTGAGCAGGCCGCGCACATAGCTCGTGGTCCTCAGTCCGAACGAATGCGACACGACCGCCAGCTCGTTGACGCGGGTCGGGAAGGACACTTCGGACCCGTTGCTGCCCACGTTCTGCTGCCAGCGGCCGTTATGCGACAACCGGATCGACGAGGTCGAGCTGGGCGCCCAATCGATGACTTCCGTGCTGCGGAGTTGTCGAT
>CBIHMX010000350.1:0-3739 GCA_966211115.1 uncultured Gemmatimonadaceae bacterium
GGATGACCTCGGCCACCTCGACCGCCTTCGGCGTCGGCCGCGTCGGCGTCGGCGTCGGCGCGCCTTCCAGCCGCCGCGCGCGCTGCGGTGGCGGGACCTTTGGCCGGGCGTTAGGCCCGTTCGGGGTCAGTTCCGTGGGAATGCCGGTGCTCAATCGAAGTCTCGGCTCAGGGGCGGCGCCTGCCGTAACGCAGCAGGAAGTAGATGCCGGTGATCGCGCTCACGGCGCCAATGGCGGTCTGCCAGTTGAACGTCGACGACGCCTTGTCCGGCAGGTACAGCTCATCGCCATCGCGCATGGCCATGTCGCCAACTGTCTTGCCGAGCCGGATGGCCTCCGCCGTGGACTTCGCATCCATCACGACCTCCCCTCCCCGGCGCACGACGGCCTTGTCGATCGCCGACGAGGCGGGGCTGCCCCAGCCACCGGCGGCGGCGATCACGTCGGTGATGGCCTGGTCGACCGGTACCGTGAAGAAGTTGCTCTGCGGGAATCCGAGGAGGGAAATGCGGACCAGCGGCGTCGCCGTCAGCGTCACTTCCTTGATGTACCGCTCCAGCTCCTTGGTCAGGTGCGTTTCCAGCTCGGAATCGAGCACGCCCTGCAGGGAGATCGGCGCGATGTTAGGCAGCGGCAGCATGCGGTCACCGCGAACCATGAACGTGTCGCTCAGGACGGTGTCCCCCTCGATCAGCAGCTTGATCCGGTCACCGGGCACGAAGTCACCGTTCGTCAGGCGCATCTGGATGGCATTTGCATCCGCCAGGTATCGGGCACGCGCCTTCTCGTCAGGCGCGGACAACGCCGCCGACTGCAGTGACTTGGCCGCGCTTTCGAGCTCGGTCCGCGTGGCCTGACGCCGCATCTCCCCAATCGTCGCCTGGCCAAACGCGCTGGCCAGCGGCGCCAACACGAGCAGGCTGGCGAACAGCTTGCTCCCGATGGTCCGGGTGATGATAGAGGCGGCGAGGGTCGTACTCTTCATAACGAGGGTCCCCTGATGGAATCCAAAGATGGCGGACGACCAGCCGAAGGCGAAGGGCTTGTCGCCTGCGACGTAATGCATAACGCGACACGTGTGCCGCACTCCCCCCACCCAATCACTTAGCAAGTGTTGTGCTATGCCAACAACAGATACCTCGCCCGGTCGCCTGGGGTGCCACCGGCCGCTGCTACTGGCCTGAAAAGACGACCGACGTGCCGGACTCGTCGCAAGGCGTTGCAGCCAGCGGGTATGGGACGCCCGGTCGAACTTCGGTCTTGCGTCCCGGCGGGTAGCGACGATTTTCGTGGCCACTTGGCGATCTGGGCGTTAGGGTTTGCCCGGATGTAGCGAAGCCGCAACAGACCTGACTGGACCTTTGTCCGAATGAACGATGGCCGACCCAAGGCCGGAAACTTGCGTAGCGGTGTCCCGACCACGCCCGTTTGCGCCGGTTCAAGGTCCGGCGGTGAGGAACTCAAAGGCGAGATGACCGAAAAGGCGAAAAGCAGTTCACCTCGCGGCGCGGGGGCCGGGGAATCCGGCCGGGAAGCGTCGCCTCCGCTGGTACTTCTCGCCAGCGACCAGGAATGGTCCACGAGGTCGCTCGAAAGCGTGCTGGGACCGCACGGCTTTGCCTCGGTGCGCGCCTATACCGGGCGCCAGGCGCTCGAACTGGTCCGCCGGACGCACCCGGACGTCGTGATCGTGGACTCGGGGATGCCGGATATTCCGGGGGTTGAACTCTGCATCCAGTTGCGCAGCGACCCCGAATTTCCGTGCAGTACGCCAATCGTGATGACCACCGCCGGTCCCGCGTCACGTTCGCAGCGACTGGATGCCTATCGAGCCGGGGTATGGGAGTACCTCAGCACGCCGGTCGATGCCGAAGCGCTCATCCTGAAGCTGTCCGCCTTCGTGCGTGCCAAGCGTGAAATTGATCGCTCGCGCGAGGAAAGCCTGCTCGATGATTCGACAGGGCTCTACAACGTTCGCGGACTCGCGCGTCGCGCCCGTGAGATGGGGGCCGAGGCATCGCGACGACACGCACCGCTGGCCTGCGTCGCCATCACGGTCAGCACGGCCGATACCACCAATGCCGACGAGCTCGATCCGCGGGTTGCCGATGAGCTCGGCGATCTTTGCCGACGAACGGCAAGGGCCTCGGACGCCGTGGGACGATTGGGCCGCTCCGACTTCGCCATCATCGCACCGGCAACTGATGATGCCGGCGCCGTGCGACTTGCTGAACGGATCCGCGACGGCGCGCACTCCACCGGCTTCAGTTCGGTATCGTACGAAGTCCGGGCCGGTTACTGCGCATACCAGGACTTCTCGCAATCGCCGGTCGACGCCGTCGAGATGCTGCTGCGAGCGGCGACTGCGCTTCGCCACGTTCGCGGATCGGACGCAACCGGCATCAGCGCCTATCACAACGTGCCGGCACACGCCGTTCAGTAAGATCCGTAAAAGCAAAAGCCCGGGCAGATTGCCCGGGCTTTTGCACGTACAGGATCTACTTGTGTCCCGTACCGTTGCCGTTTCCGCTGCCGATGAGCGCTGCGTCGCCGGTCGTTGCCGTCTCGAGTGCACCGTAGCCTTCGAGGTAGTAGTAGTACTTGAACTGCGGGCTCTCGCCGATGTCGTTCAGCACCGTGCCAAGGATGCGCACCGGCATGCGATCCAGTACTTCGAGCTTGGCCTGGGCCAGCTTGCGATCGGTTTCGCCCGTGCGCAGGACGATGAGCATTGCGCCCGTCGCCACACCTAACGCGAACGGATCGATGCCCGCCCCGAGCGGCGCCGAGTCGACGATCACGGCATCGAATTGCTGTCGCAGGTCACGCAGCAGGTTCGTCATGCCCTCACCGGCGAGGAGTTCGGGACCATTGCGACGCCGCCGGCCACACGGGACGAGGAACAGTCCCGGGTGCGACGTCTGTCGCATCACTTCGGTCAGCACGGCTTCACCGGCCAGGAAATCGGTCAGGCCGGGCGTTTGCGTGGCCGGCGCGAACACTGAGTGCAAGGCACCCCGCCGGATGTCGCCATCGATCACGATCGTGCGGTAGCCGCCGTCGGCCAGCGCCATGGCCAGGTTCGCCGAAACGAACGACTTCCCATCGCCCGGTCCAGGGCTGGAGACGGTCAGGACAACCGGGCCGATTCCTTCGAACGCGGAACGAACCGTCAGCGAAAGGGAGCGGAACGATTCCACCAGTTGCGACGCTTCCTGCAGCCGCGCCGATGCGTTTCGCGGATTCTTGATCGACGGAATTCCGCTCATGATGTCGAGACCGAGGTCGCGCGTCGCCTGCTCCGGATAGCGGAAGCGGCGGTCGGTCTGGTCGAGCAGGATCGCGGCGCCGATCCCGAGGCCGAGGCTCGCGAGAATGGCCACGAAAAGAATGCTCATCGTGGTATCGCTCGACGGCCGGCTGGGAACGCTGGCGGTATCGAATACCTGGACGTCTGGTACCGCACTCGCTTCCGCGAGCTTCGCCGACTCGTAACGCTGCTGCAGATCCGTGTAGATCGAGCTGGCAATGACCACTTCGCGCGTGCGGCGCGCCTCTTCGATCGTGCGTTCAGGAATGAGCTTCAGCTCGGCGGATTGGCCATCGATGTTTTTCTTTAGCGCGGATTCCTGGATCGCGAGTTGGTTGAGCGTCTGGCGGGCAAGCAGCGGGATCGCCTGCGTTTCCGCCACACGGATCTCTTCCTTCAGCGTCCTGACAGGGCCGTACTCCTCGGTG
>CBIHMX010000351.1:0-3724 GCA_966211115.1 uncultured Gemmatimonadaceae bacterium
CCCAACATGATCCCGCTGTCGGAACTCGAAGTAATCGTCAGGCGCGCGGTCGCTGTTCGTGAGGCCAGCCGCTCATGACCGCGGTCGCCGGCAACGCGCGTGGGGCGTCGCTTACCCCGGAGGTGGCGCGCCAGATCAAGCTCGTCGGACTCGATGTCGATGGTGTCCTGACGGACGGCGGCATCTACCTCGGCGACGTCAATGGCCAGCGCATGGAATTCAAGCGCTTCGATATTCTCGACGGGGTTGGCATCAAGATGCTGCAATCGGCGGGCATCGCGGTCGCGATCATCACCGGCCGGGTTTCTGACGCGGTTGCCCTGCGGGCCCGCGAACTTGCGGTTCAGGACGTCATTCAGGACGAACAGGCGCGCAAGCTTCCCGCGTTGCGACGACTGCTGGCGGCGAAAGGCCTCGATGAGAAGCAGGTGGCGTTCATCGGTGATGACCTCCCGGACCTGGCGGTGCTGCGAGTCGTCGGGCTCCCCGTCGTCGTGGCGAACTGCACGGAGGACGTTGCCCGGCTGGGCGGGCTGCGCCTGACGAGAGAGGGGGGCCGAGGCGCCGTGCGCGAGTTTGCCGAGCTGCTGCTGCGCGCACGAGGCGAGTGGGACGACCTCGTCGAACGGTATGTCCAGTCGCGATCCGGAGAACCGGCATGACGGTGTCGACGACCACCGACGCGAAAGCGACAGGACGCCGGGTGCTCCGCATGGAAGCGGAAGCGCTGGCGGAAGTCGAACGCCGGATCGGCGACGGTTTCGTTGCGGCGGTCGACCTCATCGCCGCATCGAAGGGTCGCGTGATCGTGTCCGGTGTCGGCAAGTCCGGGCACGTGGCGCGCAAGATCGCCGCCACCCTGACGTCCACCGGAACGCCGGCGTCGTTCCTGCACCCCGTGGAAGGATTGCACGGCGACCTGGGCATGGTCGGTGCGGACGACGTGGCGCTGCTGCTGTCCAAGAGCGGTGAGTCGGCGGAGTTGCTCGCCTTGCTCGAGCATCTTCGCCGCTTTGGCGCGCGAAGCATTGCGCTCACCGGTGCCGCCAATTCCACGTTAGGCCGCGCGTGTGACGCGGTGCTGGACGCCTGGGTGAAGGAAGAGGCGTGCCCGCACGACCTGGCCACGACCACGAGCACGACGGCGGCTTTGGCGCTAGCTGACGCGCTGGCGGTCGCGGTCCTCGAGCGAAAAGGATTCCGCCGGGAAGACTTCGCGCGCTTTCACCCCGGCGGGGCGCTCGGACGGAGACTGATCACCAGGGTTCGCGACGTCATGGAACACGACCGGCTCCCGGTACTGGAGCCGTCGGCGACGTTGCGCGAGGCGGTGGTCTGGCTGGCCGAGCGTCGCGGGATTGTCATCGCCCTGACACCCGACAAACGCGTCGCCGGCGTGTTCACCGCTGGTGATCTCACCCGCCTGCTGGAGCGCACGCAGGATATCTTCGGCATGACACTCGAATCGGTGATGACTCGTTCACCGAAAGTCGCGGAAGCCGAGGAACTTGCGAGCGCAACAGTGTACCGCATGGAACAGATCGGCATCATGGCCATGCCGGTCATCGACGACTCTCAACACATCGTAGGCGTGGTCCACCTTCATGACCTGATGCGGGCGGGGGTGGCATGACCCGCGCGTTTTGCTTGCTGTTGATGTCCGTGGCTGTCGTAGCCACGGCGTGTCAGGACACCCAGGCGCCTCCGGTGACGCAGGACATGCTACTCCCTGATTCCGCCGAGCAGATGGCGTTCGGGGTGAGCCTTATCCTCACCGACGGTGGAGTCCGGCGTGCCGTGGTGAAGACCGACACGCTGCTTACCTACGACGACAACACGCGGGAAGAGCTGCGCAAGGTCAACGCAACGTTCTTTTCATTGGCTGGCGAAGAGGACGCGGTACTGACCGCCCTGGCGGGCTCGCACAGCAATCGCCTCGGGACGATGGAGGCACGAGGCGACGTCGTCGTGACGACGGCTGAAGGCGAGCGATTGACCACGGCCCACCTGAGATACGATCCGTCGCGCAACGAGATCTCCAGCGACAGCGCCTTCACGCTCACCGAAGGCACTCGGGTGACCAAGGGCGTCGGGTTCGTGTCGAATCCGGACATGACCAACATGCGCATCCTGGCCGGGGCGCAGGTTACCGGTCAAGACGTCAGGATTCCGAGACAGTAATGCACCGCCTGACGAGAGCCGGCGCCGCCGGCCTGGTTGTCGTCGCCGCCGCCTGCGGACGCTCCGGTGGTCCACGACCGGCGGCTCCCATCGTTCCGGTTTCAGATACGCTGGCGGAACGCCTGGCGCGTGATTCGATCATCCAGGCGCGTGAGGATTCGCTCAGAGCAGCGGCGGAAACACCGCCGGCCACGCCAACGCCGGCCGCGCCCGAACTCGCCCCGAGCGACACTACGCCTGCTCGGGCAGAGCGTCGATGCGTGCTCGACCTGATCAACACAGGTCCGACGGGCCCGTCCCGAATGACAACGATCGTCGATCCGGCGGGAAATCGCTTCACCTATCTTGGTGGCGGCCTGCTTGGGCGTTGTCGGGGGCAGGACATAACGATTATCGCGGATAGCGCCGAGAGCTACGAGGTGAACAACCTCCACATCCTCATCGGCAACGTCAAATATCGCGAGACGAAATACGCCATCGATGCCAAGCGCGTCACGTATTTCCGGGCCGAGGAACGGCTGTTGTTCCAGGACAGCGTGCATGCCGTGATGACGCAGGAGAGCGCCACGATGGATGGGCCGATGCTCGAATATTTCCGGCCCGTTCGCGGCCTGCGCGACCGTGAGCGTATCGTCGCCACCCAACGACCGAAGCTCACCTACATCGAGAAGGATTCGGCGGGTCGCGACCAGCCACCCGTCACGGTTCTGGCAAACACCATCCTCGGCGGAGGGGACTCCACCTTTATCGGCATCGGGTCGGTCCGGATCGAGCGGACCGACATGCTCGCGACCGCGGATTCGGCGTTACTCGACGGCGGTCGCGAATTCACCCGGCTGATGAAAGGGCCGGTGGTCGAGAGCAAGACCGACCAGCCGTTCACGCTCAAGGGTCGCATCATCGAAGTGTACGGCGAAGCCCGGCAGGTCGATCGCGTCGTCGCGCTCGACTCGGCCAACGCCGTCAGCCAGGACCTGACGGTCGTGTCGGATACGATCGACATGCGCATCTCGGACCGCAAACTCAGCCGGGCTTTTGCCTTCGGGCCTAACGGGGCGCAGGCAACGACCCCGGAGCGCGACATCATCGCCGACTCGCTCGACATCATCATGCCGGACCAGCGCATCCGTGAACTGCGCGCCATCGGCAAGGCGTTTGCCGAATCCGATCCCGATTCGACGAAGGTGATCAGCGACGAGCGCGACTGGATCCGTGGCGACACACTCATCGCCCGCTTCGATTCGCTCGCCCCCGCCGATACGTCGCAACCCGCGGTGCGTGACCTGTACGCGTCCGGTGAAGCCAGCGCGTTCTACCAGCTCCCCTCCGACAGCGCCCATCGCTCGAAGCCCGGCATCAACTATGTCACGGGCCGCATCATCCGGCTCGGGTTCGAGGATGGTGAGGTAAAAACCGTGACCGTGACCGACCAGGCGTCGGGCATCTACCTCGTGCCGGCGACCGACACCCCCACCCGCCGGCCGGGCACCACTCGCCCCCCGGCACCTGTTTCCCCGCCGGTACGTCGCCCCCCGACAACCTC
>CBIHMX010000352.1:0-3697 GCA_966211115.1 uncultured Gemmatimonadaceae bacterium
CAGCATGACGCCGTCGGCGCGGAGCGCGGCGAAGATGGCGTCGCGTCTTGCCTCACCCGTATCCGCGATGACGCCTTCGAGCTCGACAAGCACGATGTCCAGCATGCCCTATAAGTAATGCGCTTCTCGACCTAACGCCACAGTGCGATGAGCGGTTAGGCGGAAGGCGGGATCGATCCGCCGGCGTCGTCCTGGTACGCCCGCGCCAGCAGCTCGACCGGGTGCGCACAACGCACGCGCGACCCCGACCTGATGAGGCCAGCACCGATCTGCATGTGACAGCCTGGATTTCCGGTGGCCAGCACGACGGCTCCCGACTCAGCGATATTCTCGAGCTTTGGTGCCAGGACACTGGCGGCGGTATCGGGGTGAACGAGGTTGTAGATCCCGGCGCCGCCACAACAACGATCCGCGTCAGGCAGTGGTACCAGCTCGAGTCGTGGAATGGCCCGCAACGTTTCCAGTGGCGCATCCGTGATTCGCTGCGCGTGGTGCAGATGACACGGCGCGTCGTAGCTCACCTTCAAGGGTAGGTGCCCCGCCGGCGCCGGACCCGCGGCCGCGAGCAGCTCGCTCACGTCGCGAACCTTCACGCTCAACCGGGCGGCGCGTTCCGCCCACTGCGGATCATCGCGAAGCAGGTGTCCATAGTCTTTCATCATCGCACCGCAGCCCGCTGCATTCACGGCGATCCACTCGGCGCCAGCGCGCTCGAAGGCCTCCACATTCTTTCTCGCCAGGGCACGCGCCCCCGCGGCGTCGCCGGCGTGCGCGTGGAGTGCGCCGCAGCATCCCTGTCCCTGCGCGGAGACGGGCGAATAATCGTTCCGGGACAGGACGGCGCGCGTCGCAGCGTTGGTGTGGCCGAACAGGCCTTCCATCACGCACCCGTCGAGCGTGGCCACCGTTCCCCGCGCGCCGGTGCCATTCACGACCGCCGGCTCGGAGCTGAACACCGGTCGCGTCGATTCGAGCATCGCAAACGCAAACCCGGCCCGTCCGGGCAACCGGGACAGGATACTCGTCAGGCGGAGTCCCCGGGCGAGGCGTGCCAGTCCGAACGCGATCCGGCGAAGGGACGGACTTCCCATCACGGCGAGGACCATCCGCGAGACGCGTCCGATTGGCTCGCGCGTGGCGATGGTCGCCCGCGTCGCCTCCAGCAGGTGCCCGTACGGCACGCCGCTCGGGCACGCCGTCTCACAGGCCCGGCAGCCCAGGCAGCGATCGATGTGCGTGGTCAGCGCCGGGTCGTCGATGGCCAGTTCACCCTCGACGGCGCCGCGCATCAGCAGCAGCCGGCCGCGCGGGCTGTCATTCTCGTCCTCGAGCACCAGGTACGTCGGGCACGCCTGGAGGCAGAAGCCGCAGTGCACGCACAGGTCGAGCCCCGACCGCGCCCTGCCTAACGGCGTTTCGTCCAGCGCCACCGGAAGCGCAGTCCCGGTCACGGCGTCATGCCTCACCGAGGATGCCGCGATTGAGCACGCGATCCGGGTCGAAAGCGTCGCGCAGGCGCCTGGACAGCGTATCGTTCTGCGGTGCCGACTCACCAGGCCGGTGATCCGGCGGAGCCGTTTCGTAGATGAAGCGATCGCCCGCGTCGAACGCATCAGCGGGCAGCGTATTACTCGTCAGGCGGAGCCGCACGATCCCGCGAGCCAGCGTGGCATGCGCGTCAACGCCGGGAATCGACATCGAGGCCATCCAGAGGCGCGGCAGTTCGGATGGACGGCGCGAGACGCGCACCACCGTACCCGAGGGATCCGATCGGCGCAGCTTCGTCCAGATGTCGACGTCGATCGATTCGCACGTCGCGAGCCTCGCGAGCGCCGACCGCTGGTGGTGCACGCCCTGCGCGTTTCCGGCGAGCCGCACCAGCAGCACGGCGCGCGAGCCGAGTCCGATCCGGGCGGTACAGGTGGGACTCAGCAGCTCGGCGGCGATGGGCTCCACCATCGCCCGATGCACGTTCGACAGCAGCGTCGCCAGCGCGTCGCGCTCCGACGGGAGCTGCATAACGACTGTTTCGTCGGCCTCGGGCCGCGCGCGCAATCGCACGGTGGCTTCGGTGATCACGCCGAGCGTTCCCCAGGCACCGATCATCAGTCTCACGAGGTCGAACCCGGCCACGTTTTTCACGACGCGTCCGCCGGCCTCGACGACGTCGCCGGCAGCGGTCACCAGCGACAACCCCACCGTCAGGTCGCGCGGAAGGCCGAAACTGCCGCCGAGCGGTCCGGCCGATGCCGTGGCGAGGGTGGCGCCGAGCGTGCCGCGCGGGTCACCGAAAGGATCGAGCGGCAACCATTGGCGGTGTTCCGCTGTAGCGTGCGCCAGCTCCTCGAGCGTCGTGCCCGCGCCAGCGGTCAGGGTCAGGTCCCCCGGGACGTATTCGGTGATGCCGCTGAGTCCCTGGACGTCGAGCGACCGCTCGGTGCGCACCGGCAAGCCGGCACTGGGCCAGGTGCCGCCGCTCGTTATGCGCAGGGCGCTTCGGTCCGCGCGGCCGGCGCGGATCGCCCCAACGACCTGCTCGACCGACCGGCAGGTGACTCGCTCGCTGACAGTGGCGGGTGTCATGAGCACTCGTCAGGCAGTCGCGCCGGCACGGCGGACGGCGGGCACGCCGCTCCACTCCCGGCAGGATCGCACGGGAACCACCTTGCCCGGGTTCGCGCGATGCTCCGGGTCGAAGACCTCGCGGAGCCGGCACATCGCCGCGAGCGTGTCTTCGGTAAAGATGAGCGGCATGTAGTCGAGCTTGTCCAGCCCGATTCCATGTTCGCCGGTGACGCTGCCCCCGGCGGCCACGCACAGCTTCATGATCGCGCGCATCGCAAGGTGTACGCGCTCCGACTCCTCGGCGTCGCGCGCGTTGTAGGCGATGTTCGGGTGCAGGTTACCGTCACCCGCGTGGAAGACGTTGCACACCGTCACGCCGTACTGGCGCGCGACCTCGGCGATCTGCCGCATGACGGCCGGAAGCTTCGTCCGAGGGACGACCGCGTCCTGCACGATGAGGTGTGGGGCGATGCGGCCCATCGCACCGAAGGCCTTCTTCCGTCCCTGCCAGAGCCTGGCGCGTTCGTCGGCGTCGCGGGCGACACGTACCGAACGCGCGCCATGCTGCCGGCACAGGGCTTCGACCCTCGCGACATCCGGCTCGATGCCTGACGCGAGTCCGTCGATCTCGATGAGCAGGACCGCCGCGGCGTCGACTGGATAGCCGGCGGCGTAGATCGACGCCTCGACGGCGACGATCGTCGCCTGGTCCATCATCTCGAGCGCCGCCGGGACGATGCCGGTCGCCACGATCGCGGACACCGCCTGGGCCGCCTCGTCGATCGAGTTGAAGTCGGCAAGCAGCGTGCGGATTGCCTCGGGGTTCCTCGTCAGGCGCACGGTCGCGTCGAGCGCCACCCCGAAGCATCCCTCCGAGCCGACGAAGGGGCCGACGAGGTCGTAGCCAGCGGCCTCGCCGTCCGCCGAGCCTAACGACGTAACGGTGCCGTCGGGAAGGATCACCGTTAGCGCGAGGACGTGGTTGAGCGTAACGCCGTACTTGAGGCAGTGCGGCCCGCCGGCGTTTTCGGCCACGTTGCCGCCGATTGTGCACGCGGCCTGCGACGACGGATCCGGCGCGTACTGCAGCCCGTGCCCGGCGGTCGCCTTCGACAGCAGCGCATTCACGACG
>CBIHMX010000353.1:0-3691 GCA_966211115.1 uncultured Gemmatimonadaceae bacterium
CGACCCTGGTTTTTTTGGGTTTGAGCGGACGAGGCGAACGGCAAAAAGCTTGAGTTGCGGATGCCGCGAAAACGACGGGTTGCGCGAAGAACCCTGGGTCAATTTTGAAGGCTGTACTCTCCTCCCAAAGAACTATTCGCGAAATCCGTGGTTTTCGCACTTGTCAGGTCGCTGGTACCGATTCGCGGCGCCGGTCGCGCTTGTGTTCGCCGCGTCGTGCGGTGGAGGTACCGACATCGGAATCACTCCCCCACCGCCGCCGGTTGGCGGCACACCCGCAGGGTCCTTCGCGGTGACCGTCTCGGCGACAACGACGACAGGAGCGCCGGTCGTCACGAAGTCGGTCGCACTGACCCTGAACGTGACCCGATGACTGCAACCGGACATCGACTTCGGAATACCCGGGCTTACAGCAGTCCGGAAGTGCCGATTCGCGCTTTCGATTATCGTGGGATCGGTGGCGGACCGTTCGGAATGTACGGCTTGTAGACGAATCCTTTCGTCTGCTCCGTAAACTCGGCGCGGATCGCAGCGCGCTTCTGCGCATCGGTGAAGAGGTCGATCGCTGTCGTGGCCATGATCTTCGCGGCGTGCACCATTCCCTTGTGACCGATCGACATGCCTGACGTGGCTACTGTGGGCCACGCATGCCACGGTGCATCCAGTGCCCCGGTGGTCACCGAGAAATGCAGCGTGGGGACGAGCCAGCTCACATCACCGACGTCAGTCGAGCCGCCATCTGGCGGCAGGCCGGGAGGATCGAGCGGTTGCAGCACACCACTCAGCCCGTTTTCAGCCGTACCCGTCGAGCGCTGGATCGCCTTGGCGAAGTCGATCTCCTGCGGCGTATACTCGATGGGGCCGAGTGCGGTCATGTTCTGGTGCAGCAACTTTGCGCCGGTGTAGTTGACCAGGATCTCATAGTCGCCGGCCTGCACCGTCAGCTTCTGCTGGACGCCAGCGATCTGCGCCGCGCCCCCGGCGATCTCCTTCACGCGCTCGAGTACCGCTTCTGCGCCGGCACTCTTCGAGTCGCGCACCCACATCCACACCTTGGCGTAATCGGGAACGACGTTAGGCACGTCGCCCGCGCGCTGCACCGTGTAGTGCATGCGAACGGAGGGCCGCACGTGCTCGCGGAGGAGGTTGACGCCATGCGTGAAGGCCTCGGCGGCGTCCGAGGCGCTGCGGGCGTTCCACGGATCGGCCGCGGCGTGGGCGGTACGGCCGCGGAACTCGACGATGAAGTCGATGATCGCCTGGCTGCTCCGCACGTCGGCGACGGTTCTGTCGGCCGGATGCCAGACGAGCATGACGTCGATGTCCTTGAAGGCGCCATCGCGGGCCATGTACACCTTGCCGCCGACCGATTCCTCGGCTGGCGTGCCATAGAAGCGAATCGTTCCCTTGATCGCGCCTGACGCGATCTGCTCCTTCACCGCGATCGCGGCGCCGAGGCTGGCCGCGCCAAAGAGGTTGTGCCCGCATCCGTGGCCGGCTGCGCCTTCGATGTGCGGCTCCTTGGTCGTCGATACCTTCTGCGATATGCCGGGCAGCGCGTCGAATTCGCCCATGATGCCAATGATGGGGGCCCCTGATCCGAATTCCGCCGTGAACGCGGTCGGCAGGCCGGCAATTCCGCGCGTGACCTTGAATCCATGTTGTTCAGCGTGCGCGGCGAGCAGCGCCGACGACTTCGACTCGCGTAGGGCGGTCTCGGCGAAACCCCAGATCTGGTCGCTGAGCCGAATCATGTCGGCGGACTGCTTTTCGATCGACAGAATGACATCGCGCTTGGCATCGGCGAGCGTGTTAGGCGCGGATGCAAGGAGTAACAGCGCGAAGAGTGGAGCGGCGGCGAGGCGCGTCATGGTTGGAGGCGGTAGAGGACGAACGAATCTGCTCCCACTCGAGCGTTCCTGATAGACCTGGGGGAGGTCCTCGGAACCCCACAAACGGGGAACAAGCATGTCCGTTCCCAGCCTGGTGACGACCCGGATCACTTACGTGGCAAAGCGAATGCCATGATATTGTCGCCGGCACCGAAGTCGTCCCCACCGCCCGCTGCGATCACGACGAACTGCCGTCCACCAGTCTCGTAGGTCATTGGCGTGGCCTTTCCGCCCGCGGGAAGGTCCACCGACCACAGCTCACGACCGGTCTCGATGTCGAACGCGCGGAACTTCCGGTCGAGCGTCGCGGCGATGAACACGATGCCCGACGCCGTCACGATCGGACCGCCGAGCTGCGGAGAGCCTGACGCTACTGCCGGCGTTGGACTTCCGGCCGGCAGCGGAAGGGAGCCAAGCGGCGACTGCCACTTGATCAGGCCGGTGTTGAGGTCGACGGCGACCAGCGCGCCCCACGGCGGCGGTGAACACGGGAGGCCACTGGGCGACACCACGAATCCGCGGCGCATCACGTACGGCGTCCCGTTCATGTGCGTGTACTCGAAGTCGCTGGCTCGCTCACGCCGATCCGCTTCGTCTTCGGACAGTCCGGACATCGGGAAGAGCTGAACGAGCGCGGGAAGCCGGTTCACGGGCACCACTGCGATTCGGCGCGCAGTATCGACGGCGAGCCCACCCCAATGCGCGCCCCCGATGTTCGAGGGAAACATGAGCGAACCGCGAAGGCTCGGCGGCGTGAACACGCCGTCGTTGCGCAGTCCTTTGATCAGGCGCCGGCACGCAGCGCGTTCGGCGTCGTTGATCCCCCAGGCACTGTCGGCCGAGATCCGGTGCGGACTGAGCGGAGGCGTCAGTGCCGTGAACGGCTGTGTTGGTGACGCTTCCTCACCGGCGACATCGCTCCACGGAACCGCGCGCTCTTCGACAGGGAAAATCGGCTCGCCCGTTTCGCGATTGAGAACAAACAACTGGCCGGTCTTCGTCGCCTGCAGGACAGCGGGCAGGCGGACCCCGTTGTACGTGACGTCGACCAAGGCCGGTGGCGCCGCGTTGTCATAGTCCCAGAGATCATGGTGCACGGTCTGGAAGGACCACGCCACGGTTCCATCTGCCACGCGCAGAGCCACGATCGAATTTGCATAACGATTATCGCCCAGCCGCTCGCCACCGTAATAATCAGGTGCGGGACTGGAAGTCGGCGCGTAAATCAGGCCGCGGGCGGAATCGGCGACCATGACCGACCAGACGTTGGCCGCACCGGTCCGTCGCGCGCTGCCGTTCTTCCACGTGCCGTAGGCCGGATCGGTCGAGTCCTGCGGAATGGGGTCCCAGGTCCAGAGCGGCGCGCCGGTGCGCACGTTGAACGCCCGCACTTCGCCGCTGGCGGGCGCGAGGCTGCTGTTGTCAGAAACCGCCGATCCGGTGACGACGACGTCGCCGACGATCACGGGCGGGGAGGTGATCTCGAACGCCGGCGGCTCGAACGGTTTCACGCGAAGCGAAGGCCGCAATTCCACGATGCCGTTCTGCCCAAACCCGGCGCACGGCCTCCCGTCGCGCGCGTCGAGCGCAATCAACCGGCCATCGATGACCGGGACGATGATGCGCCGGCGGCAGACCGCGTTCTCCGGCGCCGACACGTCGAGCCAGGTGGCGACGCCGCGGTTGGTGAAGTCGCCGTATTCAATCGAGCGATCGATGCGGGCGTCGAATACCCACCGCTCCGTGCCGGTGGCCGGGTCGACCGCCATCACCCGGCCTAACGGCGTGCTGATGTACAT
>CBIHMX010000354.1:0-3691 GCA_966211115.1 uncultured Gemmatimonadaceae bacterium
GAACGGGACGTACGTGAATACGGTAACACTACGGCGCGGAGTGCCGGCCTGGGCGCCGGATGGCCGCACGATCATCGTCGCCGAACGAGGCGCCGATGAACCTGGATACAACGGCGACCCCGATCGCGCCATCGATCGCGTGGCGTCGGAGTCGTTCACGCCGTCCACGCAGCAACTGGCGGTCGTGTCGGCGCCGGTCGCGCCTGACGAGACGCCGGTGAACGTCCCGGTCGCGGTAACGTTCGATCGTGCCACGCGGAACGCGGAAGCCTTTGATCGCGTCTGGAACCGGATGAACCGGGTCTATTTCGACGCCGCCGGCGATGAACGCCAAACCCGGTGGACGGCGCTCAAGGACACGTACCGGACCCGTGCCCTCGCGGCGACCGACGACATCGCCCTCGAGCGTGTGCTGTACGAACTGTCTCGCGCACGCCCGCCACTGCGCCCGGATGCTTCGGGCCGGGCCGCCGTGTCCAGCGCGCATCCCGTTGCGACCGAAGCGGGGCTCGAGATCTTCCGCAAAGGCGGAAACGCGGTCGATGCTGCGGTCGCGGTCTCGTTCGCTCTTGGCGTCGTCGAGCCGGATGCGAGCGGCGTGGGCGGCTACGGCGAAATGCTGATCCAGGTGCCGGGCCTCGACAAACCCACGCTGATCGAATTCATGGCGCGCGTTCCCGAGGAAGCCACGCTGTGGAACGCATCGCTCATGGAGAACGGCCGGTACCCCAGTGATGGTCCCGTCCTGGCGATGGTCCCCGGTACGGTGCACGGCATGCACACCGCCTGGACTCGCCACGGCTCGAAAAAGGTCGCGTGGGCGGACCTCCTTGCCCCGGCGATCCGCGCCGCACGGAACGGCTACGAAGTCAGTGAAGGCCTGGCCACGACGCTTCAGAGGGAGCGAGCTACGTTCGCGAAGTACGAATCCAGCAAGGCGCTGTTCTTCAAGGACGGAAAGCCGAAGCTCGCCGGCGATACGATCAAGAATCCCGATCTCGCCTGGACGCTGGAACAGATCGCGCGTGCCGGCGCCGACGGTTTCTACCGCGGCGCAGTAGCCGAACGGCTCGTGAGTGACTTGCGCGGGAAGGGAAGCGCCATCCGTCTGACCGACCTGTCGCGGTACTTTGCCGCCGAACGCGAACCGCTTACAACAACGTATCGCGGCACCACGGTGTACTCTGCCGCGCCGCCGGTGAGCGGCGGGACCACGCTGGTCGCGCAGCTCAACCTGCTGGAGCAGTTCCAGCAGCCCAAGCTCTATACCGACGACGCGGCGACGTTACACGCGATGGTCACCGCCTGGCAACTGGTGCCATCGGGTCGCGGGCGCACGGGGGATCCGAGCTTGTGGCCAGTCAATACCACCGCCTTCTCCAGCAAGGACACGGCTCGCGCCCGCTGGAAGTGTTATGACCCGGGCCAGTTGTTGCCGACCGGCGCCGCCAACAACATCGCCGCCTGCGATTCCGCCCGGCGCACCACCAATCCTGGTCCCGATGTTTCGCAGGCGCACGATGACTGCAACGGCGTGCTCCACGCCGCCGGTGCGGTGTGCCGAGCCAGCGGGACGACCGCGTTCGCGGTCGCTGACGCTGATGGCAACGTCGTCGCCGTCACGCAGACACTCGGTACCTGGGGCGGGAACTTTTATGTCTCGCCGGGACTTGGTTTCCTGTACAACGACAAGCTCACGTCGTACGGAACGGACCCAAATGGCTACGGAGCGCGTATTCCATTTGCCCGCCACGGAAGCACGCTGGCTCCGACGATCGTGTTTCGTGGCACCGGAGCCGATCGCCGGCCAATTCTTGCGGTTGGCGCCGCGGGGAACCAGTGGATAACGAGCGCCGTGTATCAGACGCTGGTCGGCGTGGTCGATTTCGGCCTTGGTCCCCAACAGGCGCTCGAACTCCCGCGGTTCATTCCCTCGGGTCGAGGCGGCGGCGCGGCGCCCGCTCCGGGAGCTCCTCGAAGACTGACGGTCGACATCGAAGACGGCTTTTCGCCTGACGTGATGGCTCAGCTGCGCGAAATGGGATACGAATTCAACCGGATCTCGGTCAGGGGAGAACTGCGCATGGGCTACGGCGCCGCCGTCGTCATCGGGAACGGAGTCGTGACCGCTGGCGCCGACCCCCGACGTTCCGGAACGGCAGGCGCGATTCGTTAGGCCATACCAGTACCAGTACCCGGTATCCAGTACCGCTACCAATACCAGTTCCACTAACCAACAACCAATACCAGTTCCACCCTATCAGCTTCCCATGCCCAACAATGACGATCTGAAATCCCGGCTCGATCCCGAACAGTTCCACGTCACCCAGGAGAAGGGCACTGAGCGCGCCTTTTCCGGGAAGTACTGGGACTGTCACGAAGACGGCGTGTACCGCTGCGTGGTCTGCGGTCACCCCCTGTTCTCGTCCGAGACAAAATTCGAATCGGGGAGCGGGTGGCCAAGCTTCTTCGAGCCCCTCGACACGTCGGCCGTCAAGACCGCGGACGACAGCAGCCACAACATGCGCCGCACCGAAGTCATGTGCGAAAACTGCGGTGCACACCTCGGCCACCTGTTCGATGATGGCCCGAATCCAACGGGCATGCGCTACTGCATCAACAGCGCCGCCCTGAACCTGGACACGAAGGCCAGAATGGATGAGTGAGTCGAGTTGATGAGTTGATGACTTCTCAACTCATCAACTCATCAACTCTCAGAGTCCCGACAGCAACGCGTCGTTATTCTGCGTCCCGGCGATCCGCTTGATCATCCACTCCATCGCAGCCTGTGGTGGCATCTGCTGGAGCCCCCGGCGCAGGGTGTAAACCGCCTCCAGCTGTTCGGGACGGTACAGCTTTTCCTCCCGACGCGTGCCGCTGGCCGCGATGTCGAACGCAGGGAAGATCCGCTTTTCGGCGAGCGATCGATCCAGCTTGATCTCGCAGTTGCCGGTTCCCTTGAACTCCTCGAAGATCACTTCGTCCATTCGTGAGCCGGTTTCGACGAGCGCGGTCGAGATGATCGTCAGGCTGCCGCCGCCATCGCGTGGGGCGACCGATCGCGCCGAGCCGAAGAATGCCTTTGGCTTTGCCATCGCCGACGTGTCGAGCCCGCCCGAGAGCGTGCGGCCCGTCCCGCGTTCGGCGGTGTTGTGGGCCCGGGCCATGCGGGTCAGTGAATCGAGCACGATGACCACGTCCTTGCCCATCTCCACGAGCCGGCGAGCGTGTTCCATCACCATCTCGCACACCTGGACGTGCCGCGCCGCCGGCTGGTCGAAGCTCGACGCAATGACTTCGCCAACGCCCCACGAAATCGCCTCGCTCACTTCCTCCGGCCGCTCGTCCACCAGCAGGATCAGCAGCGTCGCGTTAGGGTGGTTGATCGCGATCCCTTCAGTGAGCGCGTGCAGCAGCATGGTCTTGCCGGCGCGGGCCGGCGCCACGAACAGGGCGCGCAGCCCATAACCGATCCGCGCCATCAGGTCGATGCATCGCCGCGTCAGCTCCGGTCCGCCCTTCGCCGGGCGGCCGGTTTCCATCGTCAGGCGCTTTTCCGGATACGTTGCCGTCAGGGACTGGAAGTCCGGGCGTCGGCCCACCTCCGCCAGTTCGACCCCGTTGATCGTCTGCACCTCGACCAGCACATGACGGTTGCGTTGGTCGCGGCCACTGCTGGCTGTCACCAGGT
>CBIHMX010000355.1:0-3684 GCA_966211115.1 uncultured Gemmatimonadaceae bacterium
CGCGGTCACCACCGCGCCCGGGTTCAAGGCCGCGTACGAGCAGTACGTCGCCGGTGGCGATCGCGTCCAGGGAAGCGGCGCCGAGTCGCCATACCTGCAGGCGGCCTTCGTGGCCATCGATCCGCGTGACGGCAGCGTGCGCGCCATGGTCGGCGGTCGCGATTATTACGACTCCCAGTTCAATCGCGCGACGCAGGCGCTCCGGCAGCCGGGTTCGACGTTCAAGCCGATCGTGTATTCCACCGCGATCCAGCATGGACGCTCGCCGGCGACGCTGTTCGACGACTCGCCAATCAGTCTCCCGCAGCTCGATGGGAGCATCTGGACGCCCGAGAACTACGACCTGAAGTTTCTCGGCCCGATGACGATGCGGCACGGGTTGTACGAGTCGCGGAACATCATCGCCATCCGCGCCGGCATGGAAGTGGGCGAGGACAACGTCATCGCGACGGCGCGCAAGTTCGGGCTGACGACGCCCATTCCGCCCTATCCGTCGATCCACATCGGCGCCGCCGAAGTGCACCCGATCGAACTGATCGGCGGGTACACGACCTTCGCCAATCTCGGCACGCGCACCACGCCTAACGCCATTCTCCGCGTCGAGGACCAGGAAGGCACCGTGTTGTGGCAGACCAAGCCAGACTCGGTTCAGGTGATGTCCACCGCCGAAGCCTGGCTCATGACGAACATGTTGAAGGACGTCGTGCTCCGTGGAACCGCGGTCGGACGCGTCTGGAACGCTGGATTCCGGGTGCCGTCCGGGGGGAAGACGGGAACGACCAACGATGGCGCCGACGTCTGGTTCGTCGGGTTCACGGCCAACCTGGTGGCAGGCATCTGGGTTGGCTTCGACAAGCCGACGAAGATCATGGCTGATGCGCAGGGTGGCAGGCTCGCGGCGCCGGCCTATACCGACTTCATGATCGAAGTCTATCGCAGCAGGCCGGAGCCGCCGGACTGGCCCCGTCCGTCGGCCGTGATCGCGCGGACCGTGGACTCGCTCACTGGCCTGCTCGCGACGCCGATGTGCTACATGACGGCGTACACCGAATATTTCCTCCCCGGGACGGAGCCAACGAGCTCCTGCATGGGGATTGGAGGATCGCCGGGCAATGCCGCGGCCTGGATGCGGCGCCCCACCGTGAAACGCTCCGGCAACGGTCGCGATCGTTAGGCGGTACCCAGCACTGATACTGGTACCCGTTCCAATAACCAATACTCAGTACCAGTAAATCTTTCCGGTTCCCAGCCCGATGCTCTATCACGCCAAATGGCTGGTCCCGGTCTCGAGTCCATCGATCGAGGACGGTGTCGTTGGCGTAGAACACGGCCGCATCACGTATGTCGGCCCCGCCGCCGGCGCTCCGCCAGGCGATCGCGTCGACCTGGGTGATTGCGCGCTGCTCCCCGGTCTCGTGAACACGCATACGCATCTCGAGTTGACCGTGATGCGTGGCTGGCTCGAGGATCTTCCGTTCCGCCGCTGGGTCATCCGCCTGACGAAGGCGCGCCAGGAGATTCTCGACCGGGAACGCCTGTTGGCATCGGCCCGCGTGGGCATTGCCGAAGGACTGCTCGCCGGTATCACGACCTACGCCGACACCTGCGAATCGGGCGTGGTCCACCAGGCGTTGCGTGAGATGGGCGTTCGAGGCGTGATGTACCTCGAGGTGTTCGGGCCGCAGCCGGAACAGGCGCGCCCCGCCTTGAAGGATCTCGCGTCGAAAGTCTCGAAGCACCGTGCTCTCGATACGCCGCTCGTGCGTACCGGCATCTCCCCGCACGCGCCGTTTTCCGTGAGCGACGCCCTCTTCACCGGCGCCGGTGAGATGGCGCTCGCCGAAAAGCTCCCCGTGGCGATCCACGCCGCCGAGAGCGAGGCCGAGCACCGGCTGGTCACGGAGGCCGAAGGGGACTTTGCCGATGCCCTTCGCGCGCGGTCGATCGATGTGCTGCCGAGAGGCGTGTCGACCATTTCGCTCCTCGACCGCACGCGGGTGCTCAAGGCACGTCCGCTGCTCATTCATTGCGTCCGCGTCGACGCTGACGACCTGGGTCGAATCGCGGATCACGACTGCAGCGTCGCGCATTGTCCAGCCTCGAACGCCAAGCTCGGTCACGGCTCGGCGGATCTGGCGGCGATGCTCGACGCCGGGATCGTCGTCGGACTGGGCACCGATTCGGTCGCCAGCAATAACCGGATGGATTTGCTGGATGAAGCGCGGCTGGCGGCACTGTTCGCGCGCGCATCCCATCGGAGATACGACGTCATTCCCGCTGCGACGGCGATCGACCTCACGACACGGGGCGGGGCGCGCGCGCTCGGACTCGACACCGAGATTGGGACGCTCGAGGTGGGGAAGTCTGCCGACCTCGCCGCGTTCCCGCTGGACGGACTCCACGCGATTCCCATTCAGGATCCGCAATCGGCGCTGCTGTATGCGACATCCGGCCGCGGGGCCAAACTCGTGACCGTGAATGGCCGCGAACTGGTGCGAAACGGACAACTCACGATCGACATCAGCGAGTCGGTCGAGTCGATTCGTAGCGCCGCTGCAGACCTCGCGAATAAAACGGGGTCAGACGCTGTTTCGCATTAAACGGGGTCAGACGCTGTTTTGACCCGCTCGTTCGTCGCTGGCCCGGGTCGCTGCGGGCAGGCTACTTTTCGATCAGCAATCCAACGCTAACGGGAGATCGGCGATGCAAGACCAGTCCTCGGGAACGCAGGACCGTGCTTCGGGCAAGACGGCAAAAATCTGGCGTGACGGCGTCCTCGTGAACTGGGAAGACGCCAACATCCATGTCCTGTCGCACGTCGCCCACTACGGATCGGCGGTTTTCGAGGGCATTCGATCGTACCAGACGCCGGCGGGCGGTGCCGTGTTCCGTTTGCGGGATCACATGCGCCGTTTGCACGACTCCTGCCGCATCTACCGGATGCCGATGCAGTATTCGGTCGACGAGCTGACACAGGCGACCGTCGACACCATCGCCGCCAACGACCTGACCGCCTGCTATATCCGGCCGATCGCCATCCGCACCGGCGAGCAGATGGGTTTTTACCCGATCGGCGTTCCGGTCGAGACGTTCATCATCTGCTGGCAGTGGAACACGTACCTCGGCCACCAGGCCTACGAGGAAGGAGCGGATGCCTGTGTTTCGAGCTGGCGGCGGGCCGCTCCGGATACCTATCCCACGATGGCCAAGGCATCAGGGAATTACCTGAACTCCCAGTTGTCCAAGATCGAAGCGCGGCAGGACGGATATCACGAGGCGATCACGCTCGACTCGTTCGGTCATGTATCCGAGGGCAGTGGTGAAAACCTGTTCCTCGTTCGTGACAGTGTGCTGTACACCTCGCCCATAGCCGCCGGAATCCTGCACGGCATAACGAGAGACACGGTGATGCGTCTCGGGAAGGATCTGGGGTACGAGGTGCGCGAGATGACGATTCCACGCGAAATGCTGTACCTCGCCGACGAAGCCTTCTTCTGCGGCACAGCAGCGGAGATCACACCGATACGGACGGTGGATCGTATCCCGGTCGGCACCGGAAAGCCCGGCCCCGTCACGCGCGCGTTGCAGTCGGAGTTCATGGCCATCGCGAAAGGAAAAGTGCCCGACCGTCACAACTGGCTGACTCCAGTCCCGGTTCCCGAAGCCGTTCGGTAACCGTCGCCC
>CBIHMX010000356.1:0-3679 GCA_966211115.1 uncultured Gemmatimonadaceae bacterium
GCGATGAGCTTCGCTTCCGGTGCGACGCCGATCGTGCCGATGCCGTTGTCGGGCGCCGCGATCGTGCCGGCCACATGCGAGCCGTGGTTGAACACGTTCGTGCGCGACAGGCAGTGCGTCTCGCCCGGCACGAACGACGTGGAGCCGGCGGCCAGCAGGTTCGGCGCGATGTCCGGGTGGATGCACGCCACGCCGGAGTCGAGCACGGCGACGACGACGCCGGCGCCACGATGACCCTTGTTCCACGCACCCGCGGCATCGATCGCCGCATGGCCCCACTGCAGGTCGAAGCGGGTGTCGTTGTCGCCGGACGCCGGCGGATTGGCGTAGTCGGCCTCGTAGTCCGCGGTCGCGGGCGGCAGGTCGAACTGCAGCTCGATGTCGCGCGCCACCGAGAAGATGCCCGGCACGCGGCTCGCGCGCTGCTGGAAACCGGCATCGGACGACTCGACGATCGCGAGGCCGACCTGCGGCAGCCGCGCCGTGACGACGCCGCCGGCCGCTTCGAGCTTGCGCGCGAGCGAGGCGTCGAACTTGTTGCCGTTGGCGGTCACGACATACGTGGCGGCCTGCGCGGTACCCGCACACACGAGCGTTCCCACGGCCACCGCGATGGCCTTTGCAAGCATCTTCATGAAATCTGGTCCCTTCCCCGGTGGCGCCGGGAGGATCCCGGGGCCCGGGTCGACCGTAACCGTGACGCCGATCACATGCATGTTGCGACGCACCATCAGCGTTCGGGGCACGCGCGTGCAGGAATTCGCCGCTAGTCGCGCGCCATCGGAACCACCCGGCTGATTTCGCAGCCGCGCTCGAACATCGGATTCGCGGGCACGCCCATGGGCTCGAACCCGGCCGACGGGTAGTCCTTCAGTGCCACCTTGTCGCCGCGGATGTCGCGCCAGTGGCGGCCTCGGACCTCGACGCCCTTCAAAGGGAGCGTCGTGGTCAGGTTCTCTTCGCGCACGCGCAGCGCGTCGGCGAGTTCGCGACGGTCATCGGGGATTCCTTCTCACTGCCGACGCGCGGATCAAAAGGTCCTGCGCCAGAAAAACGCGCCGATCGCCGCGGCGGCGAGCAGCCAGATCGCCACGATGCCGACGGCCATCGCGCGGCTCGTGGGCCGGTCGGCGCGCGCCGCTGCCTTTTCGCGGGCGGATCGCACCACGTCGTCCGGAACCAGGCGCAGCACCAGGGCGACGCCGAGCGGAACGATGAACAGATCGTCGAGATAACCGATCACGGGAATGAAATCCGGAATCAGGTCGATCGGGCTCGCCGCATACGCCGCGACACCGAGGGCGAGCAGGCGCGTCGGCCACGGCGTGCGCGGATCACGGGCGGCGAAATAGACGACGAGGCTCTGCTGTTTCAGCGCGCGGGCCCATCGGCGAAGGCGTGACATGCCGCGCCCCGCTCAAACCGGTGGCACCGTCTGCGCTGGCGCGAGCCGAAGTCCCCACCAGACGGCCACGATGCCGACCACGACGCTGCCGAGGATGTAGAACAGCGCCAGCCCGGTCTCGCCGCGGCGCAGCAGGTTGAAAGATTCCAGTCCGAATGCCGAGAACGTGGTGAACCCGCCGAGCACGCCGGTGACGAGGAACAGCCGCGCCGATTCCGGCACCGACGGGCGCGCCAGTACGCCGGCGAGCACGCCGATCAGCGCGCACCCGAGGCAGTTCACCGCGAAGGTGGCCCACGGAAACCGGCCGGGGGCGGCCGGCGAGAGCGCCAGCGCGACGGCATAGCGCGCCACCGAGCCGATGAAGCCCCCGAGTCCGACCCAAAGCCAGGCGCTGATCTGCATGCGTGTCCGCTCAGTCGGGAATCTGGCCAGCAAGGACCACTGGACCTGAGCCCAGAGTACCGCTGCGGGCACAGATCATCGTAATGGCCCGCTCCACGCATCCCGGGGCGACCGTGAAACGGTGCGATGCAGCCTACGCCCGAGTTGAGCCGCGCCGAGGCGTCGGGCCGAAGGATTGGTCAGGACTCGGCCGCGATGGTGAAAGCAAATGAGTCCGAGGATGGAGCTGCAACCAATGGGCGGACGACTTCCTGCTCTGCGCGATAGATCGCAACAACGCGCCCGACATTGGCGCGGCTGAAGTCACGGTTTATTGCCGCGCCTTCGGGAGTCAATTGCACCTCCCATCGCTGCATGCCTGTCGGCTCATCAGTCGTGCGCGTGATGCCAGACACATGCTCAGGCCTGATCACCGCCTCCAGGACGGGCTTTCCGTCCATGACTGGCCGTACGCTGAGCCTGCACTCATCCTGGGAATCAGTTGCCGACGCGCTACCCTTGACGCGTACGTAATTGAACGACTCGGCGAGTTGCCAGTCAGCCCCGTTCCTGGATGTGTGGACATTGAACGGAACGATGTTCCTGTCGGTGAAAGGGCCGATCCTGATGCGGGTAGCCACGCCATCCGTTTGATCGACGTACTCGAGAACTCCGTTCCGGAGCGTTCCCTTCTCATGCGTCTCGTAACGGCCGCCACTGCCGATGCCCGTGTAGACGTAACCTTGATCCGGCACAAAGCCGAGAACGCTCATGGAATGTCCGATCGTACCGTCCTCTCGTCTTGATTCGGTGTTGCAGACGATATGCCGCGCACCGTGGTACCAGGCACACGTCTCTTCATAGGTGGTTTCTTGGCCGGGGATGGTCCAGACGCCAACGAGACCTTCAAGGGCTTCGTACCCTTCGTGCCGGGCCTTGTCCTGGCTGTGGCAGGGGAAGGCAACCAGCAACGCTGTCACAAGAAGAGCGTGTTTCACTGGAACCTCCTATGGAGCCGCCTGACGCCGGACTTGAGCCGCGTCGCGGGGCGACGTCGGCTTGAACGAATTGGGCGCCACACGATATGCCAGCAGTACAAACGCGATGCCTGTGGAAATGCTCACCAGCAAGGATATCCAGCCGACTTGCCCGGTCCAGCCCTCTCCCGCCCAGACGAGAACGCCGGGCAACGAAGAGAACACGAAGGCGGTGACCGGTGACGCAAGGCGCGTTCTGAGCGCTAGCCATAGACTCGGAAGGCCATAGCAGATCAAAGCCGCCGCCATTGCGGGCGCGACCAGCAGCGAGACCAGAACCGAATCAGCGAGCAGAACCAATGATCGCTCGAGGGAAGGCGATTCAAAAAGCGCGAGATATGCGGCAAACACGAAGACGCCGACCGGCAAACCCGACAACCCCGACAGGAGCAGGTTTCTATAGGGTCGATCCGGTATCCGACGCAGCATGTCGAGTTTCCTGACGCCTGAGTCAAGTCGTGCCGAAGGCCTCACCGCGCTCTGACCTGGTGATGAAAAGACCCCTTCTTGATGCTCTCGTAAAGCAGCCAGCCGCGCTCTACGGTTCTTTGATCGCTGACGATTTCACTGCAGTCCGAATAGCGGGCGCGGATTCTGTAGCTGATCTGCTGCGGCGACCCGGTGGGCGGCATTACGTACAAGTCGACGCCGGGTCCTTTCACGGAAATGGTCTGTCCTTTCAACTCCAGAAGATACTCCGGATCGGAGCACTCCTGTCCATCAAACACGCGGACGATGAAGTGATCGGACTTGAATCTACCCCAAACCGTCGCGACGAAGGCCCCCACTGCAAATCCCACAGCCAGACCCACCATGAGAATCGCGATCGTCATCCAGAGCTTCATGGCCTAAC
>CBIHMX010000357.1:0-3675 GCA_966211115.1 uncultured Gemmatimonadaceae bacterium
GCACGGGGCGCGGGGCACGGGGCACGGGAATGAGCGATTCCATGTCTCGTCGCGATCAGGCTAAAAGGCGGGGGCCGGCTCGTATTGCGGCGGTCGATGTCGATCTCGAGGCATTCACCGAGCCTTACTTGCTCACCGATCTCTCGGCGGTGCCGGGGCGGAACGATCGGTTTCGCGTCTCGGTCAACGGGCACGATATCGGCGATGTCACGATCGACTTCATCGCTGATAGCGGGATTCGAGAGGCGCAGCAGATCAGCAGGGAGCAAGTGCTGTCAATCGTTGAAGCCGTGAACCGGACCATCGTGCTCGACAAGGCGCTCGACCTGCTCGCTGTTCGCGCACGGTCCTCACGCGACCTCGCCATCCGGCTCCGCCGAGCAGGTGCCCGCAATGTCGACATATCGTGGACGGTCGCGAGGCTCGAATCGCAGGGATTCCTCGACGATGCCTCCTACGCGAGGCAGGTCGCCCGTTCAAAGGCCGTAACGGGTGGCGTATCGCGCCGGAACGTCATCTCGACGCTGCGAAAAAAGGGCATCTCGGCGGACGTTGCTGAAGAGGCGATCAGCGAAACGTTGAGCGAAGTGGATCTCGACGAATATGGTGCCGCCCTGGCCATCGCGCAGAAGCGCGTGCGTGCCCTCGCGTCGCTCGACGCCGCGAAGCGAAAGCAGCGACTGTACGCCTTCCTGGCGCGGCGAGGGTACCAGAGCGATGTCATTCGCAAGGTGCTCGCGGAAGTGCTCTGACCGAAAAGGCGTCTGACCCCGTTTTCAAAACGGAGCCTGACCCCTTTTTCTGCTCAACGATCACGAGTCCTGAACAAGTTCGGAACTCCGTGTCCACCTGGTCCAGCGCCCGAGTGCCTAGCGTGAGCCAACCCTTCCACGGTTGCTCATGAAACACTCACTGATCCTGCTGTGCCTCTCGGTTGCGCCGGTGGTACTCGGCGCGCAGCAGCCTGCCCGACCGGTCATCAATGGCGGCCTGCCGTCCGTTTCGCCACGCGGAGACGCCATCGCCTTCACCTCGAATCGATCGGGAACGTTCGACGTGTACGTGACCAGCGTCGATGGTTCGCAGCTCATTCGCGTCACCAATGATGCGGCGAACGAAAGCGCACCATCCTGGACGGCTGACGACCGTGTCGTGTTTTCGGTCTGGGCCGACAATGCGTCCACGATCTATGCCGCCAGCGCCCGGTCGCCACAGCCAATGATCATCGGGAAGGCGAGTGGCCGGCAGCCAGTGATCTCGCCCGACGGGAAGAAGGCGTTGTATTCGACCGGACAGTATCCCTCGCTGCACATCGAGGAGTCGGCGCTCGACGGAACGGACGTGCGCCGGGTCAGCCGGACACCGGCGTCGCAATTCAACGCCGTCTACTCACCGGACCAGAAGCAGATTGCCTTTGCCCGGTCTGACTCCACGCGTCAGCTCCAGGTATGGGTCATGAACGCCGACGGATCCGGCGAGCGCCAGTTAACGCGGTTTTCGGCCGAAGATGGCAGCCCCCAGTGGCCGGCGTGGTCGCCCGATGGCAGCCGTCTGGCCATTCAGTCGGGGAGGTACAATCGCGACACGCCAAGTGAAAGCAGCGCCCACATCTGGGTGATCGACGTGACGTCGGGGAAAGCCACGAAACTCAACGCCCATACTGCGCCGTACCTGGACGAAACGCCGAGCTGGTTCCCGGACGGAAGCCGGATTGCCTTCCAGAGCGACCGATCCGGTCGCATGGAAGTCTGGGTCATGAACCACGACGGCACCGGCGCCCGGCAACTGACCAAGTGACGGCGTGGTTTGAAACTTGACCTTCACGCAACCGCGAACCCGCCTGCCTTTCCAAGGCCCAAGTCCAAAGCCTGGAGGTGACCTCCCACGCGGCGCCGCATGCACCCTGAAAGACGTGCATCGCCGGAAGCTTATATTCCGGGACTATGCATGCCTCGGAAATCCGCGCGCGATTCCTTGAGTACTTCCAGCGTAATGGTCACGCCATACGGCCGAGTTCGGCCCTCGTGCCGGCCGATGACCCGACCCTGCTGTTCACGAACGCAGGGATGGTCCAGTTCAAGAAAATCTTCCTCGGACTGGAAGGGACCGATTACGGGCGCCGGGCGGCGACGTCGCAGAAGTGCGTGCGGGCCGGCGGCAAGCATAACGATCTCGAGCAGGTGGGGCACACGTATCGCCATCACACCTTCTTCGAGATGCTCGGCAATTTCTCGTTTGGTGATTATTTCAAGCGCGACGCGATCCGGTTTGCGTGGGAGTGGGTGACCGGCCCTCGTCAGGCAGGAAATCTCGGCATCCCCGCGGAACACATCCGCATCTCGGTCTTTCGCGATGACGATGAAGCGCGCGCGCTCTGGCGCGACGTGGCGGGACTTCCCGACTCGCGCATCTACGGGCTCGGCGAGAAGGATAACTTCTGGCAGATGGCCGACACCGGTCCGTGCGGACCCTGTTCGGAGATCTATGTCGACCTCGCCCACCTGACAAAGGACTGGGCGTTCCCCGCCGGTGCGACCGGTGAGTGGACCGAACTCGAACGCACGGAGTTCTCGACCGACGCGTTTTATGAAGGCGCGGAGGCTGGGCGGTTCCTCGAGATCTGGAACCTCGTGTTCATGCAGTTCGACCGACAGGCGGACGGCACGATGGTTCCGCTGCCCAAGCCGTCGGTCGATACGGGCGCGGGCCTCGATCGCATCGCGGCGGTGCTGCAGGGCGTCACGAACAATTTTCACGCCGAGCATTTTCAGGCACTGATCCAGCGCATCGAGGAAGTCGTGGGGTGGCCGTACCTCGGGCGCGAGGACGATTCGCCGCGGTCGCTCTCTCGTCAGTCGCGCGACGCAAAGTCCGGTGGTGAGGAGCGACTGACCGTAGAGCCGGCATCGTTCCGCGTCATTGCCGACCATGCACGCGCGGTGGCGTTCCTGCTCGCGGATGGTGTCCATCCGTCGAATGAAGGGCGTGGCTATGTCCTGAGACGCATCCTGCGCCGTGCCGTACGCCATGCCTGGCTGCTTGGCCGCCGGGAGCCGACGCTGGTGCACGTGGTTTCGGTCGTCGTTGACTCGCTTGGCGATGTCTATCCGGAACTGCGGCAGAAGGCCGCGCACATCGTGGAGACGACGCGCGTGGAGGAAGAGCGCTTCCTGGCGACGATCGACGGCGGCATGAAGCGATTCGATGAAATTGCGCCGGCGCACACGACCCAGGGTTCGACGACGTTCCGCGGCACCATCAGCGGCGAGGATGCGTTCCGGCTCTATGACACGTTCGGCTTTCCGATCGACCTCACCGAACTGATGGCGCGCGAACGCGGCTACACGGTGGACATCGCCGGGTTCGAGACGGCGTTGGCGCGCCAGCGCGAGCTGTCGCAGGAGGAACGGAAGTCGAAGAAGTTGAGCGTGGCGGCCGATGAGCTGGCCGACGCGAAGGGGTGGAGGGTTGCGCTGCCGGGGAGCGCCGCGCCGGCGGTGGTATCGGGTGACTTGTCAGGCAGGGTGGAATGGCCGGATACCCGCTTCGTCGGTTATGAGACGGTGGAGATCGAAAGCCAGGTCACGGCGGTCCGCCAGCTCGGCGAAGGGCGCGTCGCCGTCCTGCTGCGCGAGACGCCGTTCTACGCCGAATCGGGCGGCCAGGTGTCGGACG
>CBIHMX010000358.1:0-3675 GCA_966211115.1 uncultured Gemmatimonadaceae bacterium
AGTTCTCGAAAGGCGTGCTCGAGGTGAACCAGGGATCGCTGTATCCGGCGCTCCACCCGCGCGACTCGGACCATCGCCAGGGTCCGCCGCACGGCCCGATCGGCGTCAGCCGCCGCTGCGCCGCTTCATCTCGTCGAACTGTTCGTCGATGGATTCGTTCCCGAGCCGGTCGGCGATGCCGGCGATTTCCTCCGCTTCCTTCCACTCGAGTTCGAGCAGCGCCAGTTCTCCCTCCAGCGCCCGCCGTTCGTTCTCTTCGTTCACTGCCATTTCCACCGCCAGACGCGTCTCGAGCGGGAGCTTCGACAGGCCGTGCTGCGGTCCCTTGTGCTTTCGGCCCCAGGCCGCCCCCGGCTCGTTGCGCGGCGGATTGAGGGCCAGCCACTGCAGGAATTTCTCGGGGTCGCCTGACGATTCGATACGCTGGACGGCCGTCTGGACCTTGGCGCGCGAGGCGCCGCCGGCGTTCACCTTCGGCATGATCAGCGCCGTGGCGCGGCGCGCATGGTCGCCCTCGAGGCGGACGCGCCCCGTGCGGTGATGCAGGTCGAGCGACCACCCCTCCGAGTGCGGGTCGCCCAGGATGATGCGGGTCTTGTCGGCGTGCTCGCCGCGGACGTCGAGCCGCTGCCCGTTAGGCGCGGTGATGACGGCCAGCCGCCGCTTCTTGCGCGCAATCTCGACGATGCCGTTCAGTCCCTGGTAAAACGCCCAGCCGCCGCCGGACAGGATGCCCGCACTGATTCCGGCCACGACGATCCCTCCGCCGACCACCGCCGCACCGACGCCCATGGCGATGGCCTTCTTCTGGCGCCGGCCGAACTGGTCGCCATACCGCCAGGCGGCGAACTCGGGCCGCATCGGCTCGCCGATCCGCACCAGTTCGAGCCCCTCGGCCAGCTTGGCGAGCCCGATGTTGTCGGTCGAGACGCGCTTGCGGGCGTCGTGGAAGAGTCGCTCGCAGGTCTCGATGGCCTCCCACCGCTCCTCGAGCGGCGAGAGGTTCCACTTTTCGCACTTGCGGCAAACGACCCAGAGCCGGCCCTTTCCCTGGTCGAACGCCAGCCGCCGCCCCACCGGGAACGTCTCCACGACCTCGTTCGAACCGAGCGCGTTGTTGCAGTAGAGACAGGTCGAATACATCGGAGATGGCGGAGAGCGGAGGGCGGAAACTATTCATCCCGTGCTCGGCTCGAGTGCAACTGCTTACAAACATTAACGCCCGGGAACGGCACAGCCCATCGGACAACGGACCCTAGGAAGCGTCATGTGACTGCCTGATCGCGGAGAGCCGCGCTTCCACCCCCGCAGGCAGGGCAATTTTGTCCGCAATGGCGGCAATCTCCTCGGCGTCCTTCCAGGCTTCTTCGAGGAGGGCCAGTTCGCCCTCGAGCGCGCGCCGTTCGTTTTCCTCGTTGACGGCCATCTCGACCGCGATGAGTGGCACGATGCCCTGAAATTGCAGCGTCCCGACGATCGTTCCCTTGCTGTGGACGCCTGTCCCAGGCGTTCCTCGCAAGTGCCCGCGCCAGGTTTTCGGATTCCTGGCTATCCATCGCAGGTACGCTCTGGGCTCCACCTGTTCCTCGATCAATCGCACGGCGTCCTGGACTTCTTCCCTTTTGCCGCCGAACGGCGTCAGGTGCGGGACGGACCTCGCGATCAGGCTCAGGGCTTCCGGACCTTCGACGAGAATCTTCCGCTTCTTGCCGCCGGATTCCGCGGGCAATTCGATTCCCCACCCTTCGTCCGATGACGTGGGCACGAGCCTGAGCGGCAACGCATCCCTGCCTCGAACAACCCAGACGCGTCCTTCACTCGTGACCATTCCGAGAATCCTTCGGCTCCACCGCCCGTCCTGGATCATCTGACCCATCTGCATCGACACCTGGATGGCCATGAGCGTCGTGCCTAACACGGGGATGGTTGCCCCGAACAAGACTCCCGACATACTCGTCGCGAACGCACCGAGCCCCGCCACACCGGCCACGTTGACCGCAAGCTGTGCTCGTTTCCGCCGCCGAGTGAACACGTCGCCGTACCGCCACGCCGCAAACTCGGGCCGCTGCGGTTCGCCGATCCTGACGAGTTCCAGGCCTTCGGAAAGCCTGGCGAGACCGACATGGTCCGTCGATACCCGCTTTCTGGTGTCGCGAAAGAGTCGCTCACATGTTTCGATCGCTTCCCAGCGCTCTTCGAGCGGCGTCAGGTTCCACTTTGCGCACTTCCGGCAAATCACCCAGAGGCGGCCAAGGCGCTGATCAAACGCCAGCCGCCGGCCAACCGGAAACGACTCAACCACCTCGTTCGTGCCGAGTAACTGGTTACAGAAAAGGCAGGTGCTGTACAAGGAAACGCTGGATCAGGTGGGCCGTCTCACACCGAGCGCCTCGCGAGCCTCGAGAACCGCCGGACGCGACGACGAAGGATCAGACACGGCGATCAACGCCTGATAATAGCGGCGGGCGAGTTCCCTGTTGCGCACACCTCGCGCGGCGCGAGCAGCGCCGGCCAGGCTGTTGAATCGCCCCGGATACAACTCGAGCGCGCGCTCATATTCGGCCAGCGCGAGCGCCGGGCGATTCAGCAGCATGTAGAGATCACCGGCCCACTCGTTGGCCGGGATGGTGGGCGCCGGCGTGACGGCATGCTTCGGCGTCAAAGCCTCCAGGGCGGCCGCCTCGCGCAGCATCGTCACCGCGACGTCGTTGTCGCCCGCGGCGTGGGCGCGCCACGCGTCGAGCTCCAGCCGGAGGATCGAGATGTTCGTGGCAAAAAGGAGCTCACCCGCTGCCCGCATGGTCGAATCGAGCGTCACCAATCGCTCGCTGGATGACTTTCCCGCGGCGGCGTTGCGTGACTGTCGCACGGCACCCAGGCCGCGCGCGAATTCCGCGATCGCCTCCGGCCACGCAAACCGGTCCCAATTCAGCGAGCCCGGTTCCCGTGGCATCACACCGGCCGCCTCGGCCCAGTTCCGGCGTTCGAGTGCATAACGAGCGCGAGTCGACGCCAGGTGGAACGCCGTCTTGAACGTCGGTTCGAGCCGCTCGGTCCCGTGCAGGCGCCTGATCTGGGCCGCCGCCGAGTCGTCCATGCCGCGTTGCAGGTAGGCGTAAACCACGTATTCCAGCGCGTGCGGAAACTCGTCCCAGATGAACTGGCCCCGGTCGCCGGCCGGAATCTCCAGCGCCGCTTCGGCCGCTCGCAGGTTGCCCTTGATGGAATTGTCCCACTCTCCCAGGCGCGTATAGATGTGCGTGGGCATGTGGAGGGCGTGCGGGTTCCGCGGGGCCACCTCGTCGTACCGGCGGGTGATGTCGAGCGATTCCCGTTCCCGGCCGGTGACATCGCTCGAGTGGACGAGGTAATGGTTCGCGCCCGGGTGGTCGGGGACGCGCGAGTGGATGCCTAACAGGATCGTTGCCGCCCGACCTGCCGAAGCGTGCCCGCCCGTATCCGTCGGAGCGCTCGCGAGGAGCGCCAGCGCATGGAACGCGCTCGCCTCGATGTCGTCGGGCAGTGACGCATGCAGGTCCGCTGTCGCGGATCGCCATCGTCGGATCCGGAGCCAGTAATCCATCGATTCCGGTTCGCGGAAGAACGCCTCGACGGCCGCCATGAACCCTCGTTCCCGGTCGCTCTTTACCAGCGCGCTCCCCTGCTGCACGGCAT
>CBIHMX010000359.1:0-3665 GCA_966211115.1 uncultured Gemmatimonadaceae bacterium
GGCTCCGCGTCGCGCTCGGACCGCCCCAGCCATCATTGTCCTGCAAGCCGGAGTAGACGTGGTACGGCCGGTCCATGTCGGCGGTTACCCAGTACGGCAGTCCCGTCGCCATCGTGCGGATGTATTCCCACGTCTCGCCGCCGTCCCATGTCACGGTGAAGCCAGCATCGGAACCGCGCATGACGTGATCGGGCCTGGCCGGATCGATCCACCATGCGTGCTGGTCGACCGTCTGGTTGCCGAATCCGAGTCCGCGATCGACCGTGCGGAATGTGCGACCACCATCGGTCGACTTGGTACCGCGGACGTTGGCGACGTACAGGGTGTTGTGATTCGAGGGATCGACGACGATCCGGCTGAAGTACATCGGCCGGCCATTGCAGTTGCTGACGAGCGTCCACGACCGGCCGCTGTTATCCGAACGCCAGATGCCTGAACGTGATGCGCTCAACACCGGCGGGCGAGCGGTATCGGCCGGCGTGCCAGCGCCTCGGCCGCGTGCACCATTGTTGCACCAGTCCACGCCGCCTCGTCCGGCGCCAGCAATGACGGACGCCGAGTCGCCGCCATCGGTCTCGATCTGCGCGTAGACGACGCTTGACCTGGATCGCGCGACATCGATCGCAATGCGTCCATACGTGCCCGCGGGGAGTCCGCTACCAGAGAGTTTCGTCCACGTGCGCCCGGCGTCGGTGGTTTTCCAGAGCGCGCTTCCCGGTCCGCCGCCATTGAAACAGCATCCGGTGCGACGCCGCTGGTAACTCGCCGCATACAGCACGGCCGGGTTCGATGGGTCAATGACGAGATCTGTAAATCCGGTGTTCTCGTCAACGTACTTCACCTTGCTCCAGTTGCGGCCGCCGTCGGTGCTCTTGTAGACGCCCCGATGTTCGCTGGGACCGAAGAGCGGTCCGGTGGCGGCGACGTACACGGTGTTGCTGTTGCGGGGATCGAGCACGACGCGGGCGATGGTCTGCGTCTCGCGAAGTCCGATGTGGGTAAACGTCTTGCCGCCGTCGGTGGTCTTGTACATGCCATCGCCAAACGACGTCGAGTTGCGATTGTTGGCCTCACCGGTGCCGACATACACGATGTCCGGGTTGTTCTGGTCCATCGCCAGGTCGCCGATCGATGCAGACCCGTACTCCTGAAAGATCGGCTCGAAGGTCGTTCCCGCATTGGTGGACTTGTAAATGCCGCCGACGGCGTAACCGATCCAGATGATGCGCGGGTCCTTGTCATACACCGCGATGTCATCGATGCGACCGCCCATGCTCGCGGGGCCGATCGACCGGAACCGGAAGTTGCTCAGCAGCGGATTCGACGACCGGTTGATCATGGTCGTGTCCAGCGGATTGACGTTGCCCTGCGCCGGAAGATTGGCTGCAGCGAACAGGACAAGCAGTGGCGTCAGGCGCCGCGACATCACGATCGCTCCATATGTGGGAAGACCGGCAATGTGCAGCCTGGCACGAAACGGAGCCAGCGCCCTGCGGGGGATGGCGGTTCGCTGAGGGCGGAGAGCAGAATGAAGCTGGGTCGATTCTGCCACAGAATTGCACTTATTACGTAGTGATGTTCGTCTGCTGCTCCGCCAACCGCCCTCTCCCAACCGTCATATGGAAGAATTCAAGGTCAAGGCCGAAAACCTCAAGGACAAACTCAAGGAGCTGATCCGCGAGGGGAACGTGCGGCGGATCATCCTGAAGAACCCGAAGGGACGTGTGCTCCTCGACATGCCGCTGAATGCGGGCGTCGTGGGCCTGGCCCTGGCGCCGTTCTGGGCGGCCGTGGCCGCGGTCGCTGTCCTGGCGACCGACTACACCGTCGCGGTCGAGCGGGACAAAAGCACGGCGGTCACCAAGGCGCCCGAACCGAAACCGCAGACGCCTCCGTAACCGCTGTGCCGCGCTTGGCGCGTACTACTTCAGTGTGCAGGTGAGTTTCGCGAGCATGCCGGGACGCGACTTTCCACCGCCTTCACTGGCCAGCCAGAGCGTTCCGTCTCCTGCGAAAGCGACGCCTTCGCCTTGCGCCTCTCCGATCCCGCTGATGTCGGACCGGAACGCTTCGCGGACTTTTCCGGCGCCGAGTTCGCTCGCATCGTAGAACGTGAGGGTCGAGAGCGTGCGGAGCACGATCCAGCGTCCATCCGGTGATGCACTCCCGCCGGTGATGCGGTTCTCCCGCGCGACTCCATCTGATTTTTCGCCGGACGCGATCGTCGCGATGCTTTCGAGCCGAGCCGTTCCACCATTCTTGAATGCGGCAGAGCGATAGATCCCGATGCTGCTCTTCTCGCCCTTGCTTACCACCAGAAGCGAACCGTCAGGCAGGACGATCAGCGACTCTGCGTCGCGCGCGCCATCGGGGTACGTCAGCGTCATCGATTCCGCGTTGGTCGAACTCGTGGCGCCCGGCTCTGGCTCCGGAACGCGAAAGACGGTGATCGAGGACCGCCCGGCATCGTTATCCCCGATGTCGCCGATGTAGACACAGGTGCCGCCGGGACACGGGCCGACATCGATGTCTTCCCAGTCTCCAACCGTGGCGCCGGCGATCTTGACCCGCCCCCTGGTCGTCCCGTCGGTGCCCACGGCCACGATCACGGGTTCGCCCGAATCGTTATGCGACCACAGCACACCGGGGGATTTCCGGCTCACCGCGACGCCGCTCGCTTCCGGGAGTTCCTTGACGGGCATCAACTTCCCCGCCGCTCGGCACGATTGCTGTCCCTGAACCGCGATCGGACAGAGCAGCCCGATCGCCATCGCCCAACCCCACCTCTGTCTGGTATTCATCGTGGCTGTCCTCCGGTTGAATGCATTCTCACGGTCACCGCACGACCTGCAGGAGACCGGTGTCGAACACCAGCACTCGTAACTCATCCGCGGTCGTCACACCTTCAGGCTTGAGTTCCTTCCCGTAACTCCTGATGCCGACGAGCTTCGACCCCGGCGTTCCATCCCATTCGAGAACCTGGAAGTCCAGTGTTTCATCATTGAGCGAAGCGCCTGTAATGATTCGGTAGCGCTTCGATTTCTCGTCGAACTCGATGCTCCGGATGCCTGCGCCGCCGAGCGACAGCCGGATGGTCTCGCCCGCCAGCATGAGGTTCTCGCGCGTGAACGGTGCATCGCCGCGAGAGAGCCGTACCGGGACGATCAAGGCGGAGTCGTCGATCACCGGTGCACGAAGACCCAGCAGCAGGCGCTGTCCGTCGGGGTCCCACGCCAGCCCTTCGATGTTGACCACGTGATCGCCAATCCTGTGCTCGATAACGCGGAGCTCGGGCACGTGTCGTGAAAGCCAGGCCTTGAGCCCCTCGATGCGTTCGACCCCGGTTGTACGACCAGAGCCGGCGTCATAGACGAATCGCACGAGCCCGTCACCCTCGAACCCGATGGGTTTCGATTGTGATCCGACGACATAGAAGTACCGCCCGTCATACGTCATCCCCTCCGGATCGGTCACGCGTGCACCTAACGGTGTCGCACGCGCGTCACCGCGCTGCTTGCCGTCACTACCTATCTCGAAGGCGAACAGCTCCGTATAGCGATCGTCGTCGACGAACAGGAACCGGCGGGTTGCGGGAACGTGGACCACGGCCGAGGCCTGGAACGTGCCGCCGGCGATCGGGACGGGCGATTCGCTCGGGACGGCAC
>CBIHMX010000360.1:0-3650 GCA_966211115.1 uncultured Gemmatimonadaceae bacterium
GAGTAGGGATGCAGCACCGGCGCAGAGTCGGTGTACGCGCCCACCAGCAGTACCTGCATCAAGTCTCCGGTCCGCCGCCACGCCACGAGGGATCGATGCGCCGGCGGCCGCAACGACTGAGTCAACGATGCCCACGTCGCCGAATGAACGAACGCGTCGTACGACTCGGTGTGGCCCTGGTGCGTGACTTCGAGCACCGACGGCGTCACCCCGGCCCGCAGGGAAAGCGCCGCCCACCGCAGCTCTTCGCTTCGTTCGACATCGTTGGCGGTCATCTGTTCCTGCGCGAGCAGGTCGAAGCTCGCCGCCAGCGGATTGTTGTCCGTGGGCGCGAGCGCATCCTCGGCGGGCGCGTTTACACACGCTGTTGCGAACGCGGCGACCAGCAGCAGCAACAACGACCTGAGTTTCAACACCTTCATTCAGCTCCTCCGAACATCCTGACCTTCTCGCCGGTGGCGACGGCGCGTGTCCGCCGTACGACCGTATCGGCTCCGCTCGTCCCGCGTTGAAACAGACACGGACTTACCGTGCCAACCCTGACGCGCCAAAGCCCATGATACGCGCCAGTTTCCCCACGCCTGGTCATTCGCGGAAATGGTGAAGCGACGCGCGCAGCGACTTCAACGCCCGGCCCATCTGCGTTTCTACCGTCTTGACGGAGATATCGAGCGACCTGGCGATTTCGGCGTACGTCAGGCCGCCGTCCCTGCTGAGCAGAAAGATTTCGCGACAGCGTGGCGGCAACTTCCTGATCGCTTCCTGCACCGCCGCGGCAACTTCCTGCTCGGCTGTCTCCTCGTCGGCCGCAAACGTGGCCGGCGGATCGCTTTCTCCACCCTGCTCTTCCTGCCACCGCCGCTCCAGCTTCACGCGCCGCAAGTAATTGAGCGCCGTGTTGCGCGCCGCGCGGAACAGGTACGTGCGAAACGTCTCGATCTCGGCGAGGTGTTCCCGCTTGCTCCATAGCTTGAGGAAGACATCCTGCACCAGTTCTTCCGCCAGGTCCGGTGACCGGACGAAACGCTGGACAAACGACGCCATTCCGGCGTAGTGCGCACGGAAAACGATCTCCAGCGCGCGCTCATCGCCCGCCCGGATCCTGCGAACCAACTCGGCATCACCTGCCGGGATCGCGGATGTTTCGTCCATTCGGGCGGGAAAGAGGAGCGGGGTTCGCGCGACGGTGAGGATGCCTGGCTCCGGAGAGACCGGGGTGAGTGTGCCAGAAGTGTCTTTTCCGGACACCCCTGACCGCGTCGTTCCCCCACTCTACCGATTCGTGACGAGCATCTTCAACGTACGCGGTCGTCGCCGAGTAGGGGGAGATGCAGCCGGCGAGTGTCTTTCTGACCGGTGCACGGAAACTCATGCCTGAAGCCACGTTCGGAGCTACGCTGCTGCAATGACTGACACCTTCGACTTCGACAAGCTTGCCCGTTACGTCTCCGGTGAATCGGAGGGGCTGGAGCGCGCCGAGATCGAACGCTGGGCAGCCAGCAGCGATTCCAACCGGAAGATGCTGGAGTCGGTGAAGCGGCGTTGGTCGCTGGCGACAGAACCGGCTTCGTGGAATGTGGACGCCGCGTGGTCGCGAATCGCGCCGCAGCTCAGGGACATGAAGTCGGCGACCGGTGTGGTGGACATCGCGCGGCACCGCGCGCCGCGATCACCCTGGTTGAGCGCGTCGCGCCTGGTGCCGATAGCGGCAGCGGCGGCGCTCGTCCTCGCCGTCACGCTTCGCATGCCGTCCGACGATGCGCCCGCCGGCGGCACGATAGCCCTGACGAGTGACGAGATGCGTACGGGCGTGGGAGAGCAGCGCACGATCGATCTGGCCGACGGGTCGCAGGTGGTGCTTGGCGCGGCGAGTGCGCTGCGGCTGGCCCCGGAATTTGGCGCGACGTCCCGGGAGGTCTTCCTCGAGGGACGGGCATTCCTTCGCGTCAGGCACGATTCGTCAAGGCCCTTTGTGGTCAACGCGGGAGGAACGCGTGCCATCGACCTGGGTACGGCCTTCGAGGTACGTGCGTACCCGAACGAGGGCGTGCGCGTTGCCGTGACCGAGGGCGTTGTTGAGGTGCGCCGGGACTCCGGAATGCTGGACAGCGCAGTTCTCCAACCGGGCGATATTGCCGAAGTGCCACCAACGGGAGCGACAGTGGTCAAACGCCAGCAGAACGTCGAGCGGTTGCTGGGTTGGACGCGTGGTGAGCTCGTGTTCGATGATGCGCCGCTGAGCAACGTGGCGCGCGAACTGGAACGCTGGTTCGATGTCCAGGTGCGCATCGACGATGCGGCGGTGGGCGCGCTCCGGTGGTCCGGTTCACCCAGGATCGGTGAATCGCTCGACGTGATCCTCGAGCTGATCGAAGGCGCGCTGCAGTCGAAGGGTGTCCGCGCGGAACGGAACGGCAACGTCATCACGCTTCGCAGTGGCCAGCCGCGTTCACCGGCGTCGGCGCCAGGCGCCAGCGGTGGTCGCGTGGAGGCTGGTGCGTGACGTCGCTTTCTGCGGCGCGCCGTGGTGCGGCACGCCGCGCTGTGGGGCGCCGCATGAAAGCGCGGAAGGTGCCAGCCTCGGGGCGCGCGATGCTCGTCGCCGTCCTGCTGGCCGGGGGACTGGCGGGGAGCCTGGGCGCGCAGTCGTCGCGGACGATCGCGGCCTTCGATAGCGCCGCCCGGCGCGAAAACCGGACCGGTAACGTTCTCGGGCGACTGGTCACGGTTCATTTCGACGACCTCCCGTTAGGCCTGGCGCTGAGCTACATCGCCCAGGCCGGGCAACTCCGCCTGTCGTACAGCAGCGACGTCGTGCCGGTGGGCCGGCGGATTTCGATCTCGCGCGACCGCACGCCCGTGGGCGACGTCCTCCGCGACGCGCTGGCCAGCACCAACGTCGATCCGGTCGTGACGCCCTCCGGCTACGTCGTCCTCGTGCGGAACCCGGGGGCGGTGCTGCTGCCCGCGAATGTCGGTGCGTCGCCGACCGTCGCCCCCCTCGACGCAACGCCGATCCGGTCACAGGTCATGGATCGCGTGCTCGTCATGGGCACGCCGGCCTCCGGCGCACCGGAACGCGAACTCCCCTCGGCCGTCACGGTGCTGACCGCGAATCACATCGCGGCCTACGGCCCGTCATCGATGCAGGACCTGCTCCGCAGCGGCATTCCCGGCATCGTCGCCTGGGACCTGGGCATCTCCGGCCCATTCGCACAGATCGGTTCCGTGCGCGGGTCCAGCTCATTCACCTCGAACTACCTCAAGACGTACGTCGACGGCGTGGAGCTGGCGAGCCCGTACCTGCTGTTCGCGGTCGATCCGTACAGTATCGAGCGCATCGAGATCAGCCGCGGCCCGCAGGGTTCGGCGCTGTACGGGTCGGACGCCATCAGCGGCGTGGTGCACGTGGTCACGCGCCGCGGGAAGCCGTCGGCCGAGTGGCATCCGTCGGTCGACGCGCAACTGTCGGGCGGATTGGTCGCCAGCCGCTACGTCGAGGGCGCGATCGGCTCGCAACGCCACTCGGCCATGGTCACTAGCGGCGGCGGCACGAGTTCGTTAGGCGTCGGCGGGACCTGGTCCAGCACCGGCGGGATCGTGCCGGGTGGCGAGTCCGGGTACCGGGCGACATTCGGCGGGTTCCGGAC
>CBIHMX010000361.1:0-3645 GCA_966211115.1 uncultured Gemmatimonadaceae bacterium
CCGCCGGCCGGGGGTTCCGGCAGCCGTGCATGTCGAGCCTGTGCCGGTGCAGGACTTTATCCGGGAGTTGACCCGGGGAAAGTTCACCGGGCCAGTATCGGCTACGTGGAATCACGAATTGCGAGATCGCAACGACCGTAGCGCGCGGAATCTGCCCCTGACTCCCGCCATGATGTTGTGGGCGCGCCAGCCGGATTGACCTTCGAACACCAGTCACCGCGGACTTCCCAAGATTCTCGCGGCCACGCTCAGCGATTCGCGTTCATTCGCCAAGTCCGCGCCGATTCGCAGTTCCCGGTAGTTCCTTCTTGCTGATGCGCAACACATTCGCGAACGCCGAACGGTCCGGAATCGCCGCCAGCAGGTCGAGGTAGATCGGGAGTTTTCCGCGCACCGGTATCCAGGTGTGCGGTCCGTAGTACTGCCCAAACTCGCCCTGAACGAACAACCGTGTTCGAGGCTTGCCCAGATCATCCCGCGATAGCAAACGCCGCTTGAACAGGAGCGTAGTCACCCGGAGCGAGCCGTCGTCCCGCAGGTCGATCCGCGTAGCGGTGACAAAGCCGAAGAACCACGCCGGCACGAGCAGCGGTACGCCAATCAGGTAAAAGACCGGCGACGCAAACAGGAACCCGAACCACACGCACATCAACCCGCCGGCCAACCCGGCGAAGATCATCGCCCGCCACACCCACGCAATCCATCCATAACGATAGATCGTCTTCTCGCCACGTTCCGGTTCCCCTGCTGTGTTCACGTCTCAGAACGTTGGTGTGATTTCCGGCTCTGGCCACTCGAGTCCAGTCGCCGCTTCGATCGATGACTGCAATTCAGCGGCACCCGCCATGCTGCTCGGGAACGCGAACTCGCGCCTGGGCGAATGCACCACGTGGTACACCACCCGGACACCCATGCCGGGAAGGAACACGTAGCGCAACGACAGACCCGCCACCTCCTTCCACGCGATACTCATCTCGCGCAAAAACAGCCGGCTGTGCAGCCCCTGCTCATCGATCCGCAGCTGCACCCGACCTGCAAACCAGTTCGAGAACGCGAACGTGCCAGCAATGATCGCCGACGACAATGCCAGTGCACCCGTCACCTCGGCGTTGAACCCACGCGACGCGAGCAATCCCAGAACAACCGTGAGCATCGCAAACACGAATGTCGCAACACCGATGACCCGGCTGTGATGGGCGCCGGGAAAGACGCGCGCGACCACCGGCCCCAGTGCACCTGACGCCATGTGTGGAAGCGCGTCACCACCCCGGCGCCTTCGACCCGGGAGGGTCGGCCCGACACCGGTGACCGCCATCCCGATGAAGACCATGCCCAGCGCCACGAATTCCGTCCACTGATACCGGGGCGCCATCGCCCAGAAGGGAAAACTGGCGGCGATCCACCGGCCTCCGGGCCAATTGCGCAACCACAGGAACAGGCCGGTCGACGTGCAGAGCACAAAGGCAACTCCCCAGACATCCAGCGAGTCGAGCTCCGGACTCATCGAGGCGGCCATGATCCCGATGAGCACCAGCGCGGGCCCCAGCCGCCTGCGCATAACGAGAAGCAGCGCGACCGCAGCCAGCAGGAACAACGATCTGCCCGCCAGGGAGCTGCCGCCGCTGGTCGTGGCAAAGGCCCACGACAACAGGGCAACCAGCAGCAGGCCCGCATTCATCAACGTCCCGCCGCGCGGTGTGCTTGCGGAAACACCATCGCGGTTGGACACGTCCGTGCTCAGTCGTCCGACGATTGCCGGCGCTGCGAGATCAACAGCTCCTTGATCCGGTTCGGTCCCGGCACACCCTCGGCCACTTCCGACGCTTCCGACGTTGCCGACGTGGAAATCGTCAGGTCACCGATGTTCACGATGCGCCCCCACAGACTCTGCCTCACGTCGATCGACCGGATGTCATTGATGAAGAAATCGCTCCGTTCCTTCGACAGGAATCCCTCGACGACGGTGACGCGGTCCGGATAGATCCACATGACGAATGACTTGCGATGATACCCGCTGTGCAGGAACGAAAACACACCCCACGCAAGCAGCAGAATCCCTGCCCAGCTCCACCAATCAGAAGGCAGGTACAGGATCACCAGCGGCAGCACGACCAGGAACACCACCAGGTGCCAACTGAAGTTCCACCACGACGGGCGCACCTGCATCAACACGGTGTCGCGCGTCGGTGCGGGCTTCAGGTCGGCGACCGGAGCGGCGCGCATCTCGGGCGTCACCGGACAGCCGCACGAAGGACATGCGACCGCGTTCGTTGAAACCTGCTTTCCGCAATCAGGACAGGCGATCAGCATGCGCAGACTCGTGAACTGGTGTGGACTCCTGTCGCCGGTGCGGCAACGAGGTCACGTACTCGTCGAGGTTCGTCCAGTATGAGGACGGCAACAACGTGGAGCGTCGCATCGCGCTTTCGACAGCCCGCCAGCCGGTTTCGGCGGCGAGGTCGAACGACAGCATCGCCTTGGCGATCCGCTCCGACTTGTCGGCAAAGTTCCTGAACCAGAACCAGCGATATCGGGGGAAGTACGAAAACCGGACCACCGGTCGCAGGCAGAGGAACGTGAGCACGGGACAGTCGAACTTCTCGACCTCCGCCTTTATGCCAGGCGTCACCGTCACCTCCTGCTCGAACTGCAACGCGAGGGCAAAGACCTGCCGCTTCTGCGCTGCGTTCAGTGACTCCCCCGCTCTCCTTGCTTCGTGTACGGCATTCAGCGCCGTGTACAACTCGGGATGCAGGATCCCTTCCGCCTCGCGACGCGACCCGTACTGCTTGGTGAAGTAGTAGTTCGTGAACGTGTCGATGAAGACCTGACGGTTCACCGACTTGAAGCCTTCGGCAAATCCGCCCAGCATCGCCATCCGGAAGTTGCGTTCCTTGGCGCTGTAGAAATAGCGCGCTCGCAAGGCATCGCCGAGTTGGCCGGTGGTCTCGAAGAAACCGGAGGCCCACATCGCGCCGTGGAGCGCCACGAGCGGAAAGGCGTGGTTGCCTCCCGAGTCGCGATAGATCTGGTGATGCGCCATCACGCGCTGTGCGATGTCGCCCGGAGAGCCAGCCAGTCGCACGGCCTGGTCGCGCAACAGCGCGTACCCGTCGTGCGGATGATCGGGGAGCGTGCCGGTCTCGATCATTTCCGCGGTTACCACCGCAGTCGAAGCGCGAGGGCGACCACGCGATGGCTCCCTTCGGCCTCGGCGTTGGTGAACACGCGCCCGCGCGCCATTTCCGCCGCAATCATCGCGGGGGACAACGTTGGTGGCACGTTGTCGAAGTAATGGTTGTACGTCAGCACGAACTCCACGTTCTCGAGGCCGGTCTGCGTCTGCGGCAGCGCCCAGGCGAGTTCCGAAAAAATGTCGCGGCGATAATCAAGGCGCTCATCACCGTTCGCGGCGACGACCCGTCGCGGTTGGTCGAGCGGCAGCTTGAAGTACGGGAACACGCGAATCTGCACTGCCGACGTCGGACGCCACCGCAACGTCGGCCGGATGCTCAGGCGATAGCGCTGCTCGCTAGGCAGCGAGATACGCGACGCGATCGAGTCGACCGGCACGGTGCCCGGCTGCGGCAGGGAAATAACGTCCAGATCCGCGCGCTCGATCTCGGCGAAGAGACTGGCCGCCAG
>CBIHMX010000362.1:0-3630 GCA_966211115.1 uncultured Gemmatimonadaceae bacterium
GCGTGAGGCCGGCTCCTTCAACTGATCCTCGAAGCCGCCCATGATGGCGAAGCCGTCGGACTCGAGTCGCACGTCGGGTGGGACGATGATCTCGACGCCGCCCATCATCGCAAAAACGTAGATGTCCGTGACCGGCGCGGAGAGGTTGGCCTCGCGCAGATCGAGGCTGATGCCTCCCATGCAGGCGATAGCACGCATGCGCGGCGGAACGGTCCAGTTACCCTTGCGCAGCACGCCTGACATCAGCGCCAGGAAGTTCTTTGCCTTCCGAGAGTACGGAGCCACATGCGTGGCATCGGCCACGGCCGGTGACTCTGACACGCGAAGCGATGGCAGGACAACCAGGTCGCGCGTCAGGTCGTTGAGCGCGCTGCCGGAATCCGCGCGATAGGCGAGTTCGACTCGGCGCTCATATTCGGGAAGCGTCAGGCGGTCCTGGGCAAAGTGCTCCGCCAGGTCCTGGACCACTTTCTCTCTCGCCGCGGGCGAGACGTGCTCGGCCACCTGCCCCCCTTGTGACGCTGGCGTGACGCCTCCAACCGATGGTACAGCCGTGAGATGGGTGATGGGAATGGGACGAAACCGGGATTTGTGATCCAGTACACAGGGGACAGACCGCAGCCAGTGACCCGTTTGTGGGGCCTATCGTCCCATTGATGAGTTGCCGGACCCGGGCGGGGGCTGCAAGCCTCGTTCGAGCTGCCACTCGCCATTCGCGCTGACCGCGGCGACGCCGAGCAGCGCCGACTCCTTTCCGCTTCAGAGGCTCAGCGTATGCGCTTGGTTCGCACGGTCGCCGCGACTTTCGCCGGCATGATGCTCGTTCCAGCAGTGGCGTTCGCGCAGGGTGCGAACGGTTCCGCGGCTCCGGCTCGCGATGCCTGGTACTGGGGTATCAACGGTGGAGCGATGCTGTTCAATGCCGGCTACGATTCGGAGCAGGCCGTAACCGCTCCGACGGTTGGCGGTGAATGGTTCATCATGCGGCAGCGCTTTGCGCTCCGTTTGTCCATCCAGCAGGCGTTCTTCGACAAGCAGAGCGCGATCTATGATCCGACGGTTTCGGGCTCTTCCCGCCCGGTCGATGTGAAGGACTGGCGCCGCTACGCCGTCGAGGTGTACGCGATGCCGCAGGGTGACAAGTTCATCCTCCCCTACGCCGGCATCGGCGTGGCGCTCAACGTGCTGCAGAGCGCGACTCCGGTCGGCTCGTTTGTCAGCCAGGAATCGCTCGAGGAAGTGTTCGTGATGGTCGACGAGTTCAGCAGCCGGGCGTCCCTGGTTGGTTCAGTCGGCGCCCAGTTCAACTTTGGCCGCTCGGGACTTTTCTTCCAGGCCAGCGCGATGCCAACGCGTAACTCGTTCCTGCTGAATCGCTCGTCGTACACGACGGTGCTCGAGGGCGGGATTCGGTACAGCTTTGGTAGCGCGATCGAGAAGTTCTAGTGAGTTCGTGAGTTCGTGAGTTCGTGAGTTGATGAGTTGAAGAGGGTCTCGATTCGGGGCCCTCTTCGTTTTTACGCCCTGGATACGAAAGCATTTTGGCGGACGTGGAACCGGAGGGGCCAGTCGGCGGCTTTTCTGATTCCGATGCGTGGGCCAACGACCACGTTCTCGTCAGGCACGCTGATTCCCTGAAGGATGCGCAGAGGACCACGATCGAGGCGAAGGCCATTCTGGTCGCCCGTGATGCCGAAGGCGTCGCAGAGACGTGCCGGTCCACTCGTCAGGTCCTGGTCGCGCCGGACCTGCCGGCGGCGACGCATGATCGGCAGTCCGGCTACTGGCTCGACGGCGCGGACCAGCACCGCGCTGCCGTGGCCCTCCTCGCGGGTGACCGCGTTAAAGCACCAGTGCATCCCATACACGAAGTACACGTAGGAAAGTCCGGGCGGGCCGTAGAGGATGCGCGTTCGCGGCGTGATGCCGGCCGCGGCGTGACACGCGGGATCCTCGGGACCGATATAGGCCTCCGTTTCGACGATACGCCCTCGGACGACGCCATCCGCGGTGCGGTGCTCCAGCACAGCGCCTAACAGCTCACGAGCGACCTGCTCGGTGGCGCGATCGTAGAAGGCCGCTGGAAGCGGACGACCGGTGGCCGTCCGCTCCAGCCTGACTCCAGCCGTCACGCCTTGTCTGCCGCCTCCGCCGTCTTCTTTGCGCGAGGGGCCCGGGCGGCTTTCTTCTTCGCCGCTGGCTTGGCCTCGGTGCCTGACGACTTCGTTTTCGCGGCCTTGGCGCGCGTGCGGCTCTTTGCCGGCGCAGCCGCGGGGGCCTCGGCGGCAGGTTCCGGCGCGGGCGCCGGCGTTTCCACCACGCCAACCATCAACAGGTCTGGTGGAAGCGCGCGTGCACCGCCACGTCCCCTGGCGGGAATTCCCCGCGGTCCCATACCCCTGACGACCGGTGAGGCGGGAGCTGCGGCGGCCGGCGCGGCATGCGCCGCGGCTGCTCGATTGAGTTGCTCGGCGACTGGTGCCACCTGCGATGGCATTGCCACCTCGAAATCGTCGCCACGGCGGCGCAGGTCGATAATGTCCGCATCGTGGGCGTCGCGCAGCACGCGATTGAAGAATCGATCGCTCAACGATTCGCTGTCGCGACCAAGGATCTCGAATGCGCGCCGGCGCAGCGCCGAGGCGGCGATAGCGCGATCTCCCTGGATCATGTCGGCTGCGGCCTTCTTCACGAGGTCGAACGCTTCTTCCCTCGTCAGGCGCTGGCCGGTGTGGCCGATATCGGGACCTGTCGCCTGGGGCCTGGGGCTTGGGGATGAGGACCCCGGGATCGCGGATGTTGTTGGCGTGGCCGGCGCGGCTTCGCTCGATGCCGGTGTCTGCTCACGCTCGCGACGATCATCGCGCTCACGGCCACGGCCACGGCCGCCGCGGCGTCCGCGACGTCCACGATCCCTGACTTCGTCGCGGTCACCGTTGTTCGACGCGCCATGCGACGGCGCTGCGGCTGACTGGGCGCCCGGCGCCTTGGGTGCGGGAATGCCAGCGGTGCCGGCCCGCGCCGATTGCTCGGTGGGCGCCACCTCGAGCTGTCCGTTCTCGAGCTTGATCACCTTGATCAGGCCCTGTTCGGCCGCTTCCTGGCAGAACTTCGAGAACTTGGACTTGCCGAGGTTTTTTTCGTCGAACGTCGGATCGATGTCCTGCATGACCTGCTTGAGGCGATCGGAGCGCATGACATCGCCGTTCTTGACCATGCGATTGATGGCTTCGACGACGAGCTCCCACGGGTCCCACTTCACGACTTCTTCTTCGCTCTGCTTCACGAGTCCGGCGAGCGCGTTGTAGCTGTAGTACTCGTCGCAGTTCATGACGAGCAGGTCGCTGGACGATTCGCGAATGCCTACGCCAATGACGTATTTGCCGTACTCCTTGAGCTTGGTGACCATGCTCGCGAAGTCGGAATCACCGGAGAGGAGGATGAAGGTGCCGATCTCCGGCCGGGTGAAGACGATCTCGATGGCGTCGACGGCGAGGCGGATGTCGGTCGCGTTCTTCTTCGACGAGCCGTAGGCCGGCGCCATGATCATGTCGATCGACGACTCGGCGAGCGGGACGATGTACTGCGGGTAGCGGCGCCAGTCGGCGTAGGCGCGCTGGACAGCGACCT
>CBIHMX010000363.1:0-3622 GCA_966211115.1 uncultured Gemmatimonadaceae bacterium
AATGGGGAAAGCGCCAACGCGGTGGCGCCCAACAACATTCCCACTGCGGCGGCGCCCACGCTGACGCGATGCCGGTTGGCGAACGCACGCAGACGGGCGCCGGGTACGCGACTCCGCGCGCCGACCGGGAGACGCTGGAGGTGCCGGTCGAGGTCTGCGGCCAGTGCCCCGGCATCCGCATAACGCCGCGCGGGATCCTTCTGCAGCGCCTTGAGCACGATGGCGTCGAGATCGCCGCGAAGGCGGCGGCGTTCACCCGGACTGGCAACCGCGTCTGACGGCTGGGTCGGTTCGTCCTCGAGGATGGCGCGTTCCAGCTCGTGCCGGGTGCGGGTTTTTCGCGAGAATGGCCGCTGTCCCGTGAGCAACTGGTGCAGGAGCACGCCTAACGCATGCACGTCACTGGCCGGAGTCACCACTTCGCCGCGGATCTGCTCCGGGCTCGCGTATTCCGGCGTCAGCAGGCGCTCGCCCGTGCGTGTCAAATCCGTGGCCAGTGGCGATTCCGGTTCGAGCAGTTTGGCGATCCCGAAGTCCAGCAGCTTGGCCTGTCCGTCAGCGGTCACCAGGATGTTGCCGGGCTTCAGATCGCGGTGGACGATCAGGCGGTTGTGGGCGTGCTGCACGGCGGTGCACACCGTGATGAAGAGCCGCAACCGCGCCTCGACCGGCAGGCGTCGCTCAGCGCAGTATCGGTCGATCGGCGAGCCTTCCACGTACTGCATGACGATGTACAGGCGGCCATCCGGCGTGGTCCCGCCGTCGATCAGCGTTGCGATGTGCGGATGCTCGAGCCGGGCCAGAATCTGTCGTTCCTCGACAAATCGGCGCCGCAGCTTCGCGTCGCTGCCGGTACCCCGACGCATCAGCTTGATCGCGACACGCCGATCGAGCTGGCCATCATCGCGCTCGGCGAGATAGACCGTGCCCATTCCACCACGCCCCAGTTCCCGGCCCAGTCTGTAGGGACCGATGTGCCGCGGCTCGGGCAGATCACGATCCGCGGAATCGGAGCCGGCACCGGTCGACAGCAACGGCGCCGCAAAGACGGCGGCCGGCGCATCCGGAAAGAGCGCGGGATCCTCGCACGCAGCCAGCCATTCCTCGGCGGCCCGCAGCAACTCCGTGTCGCCGCCAGCTGCCGCGCCCAGGAAAGTGGCCCGCTTTTCGGCCGGCAGGTCCAGCGCCTCATCGACGAGCGCTTCGATGCGCGTCCAGCGGTCCCGCGGCGTCTCAGTCATGGGTTGCCGGGCGGAGCATCACGACGCCTGGTGCAACTCGTTATGCAGCCAGCCGCGCGCCTTGATCCAGTCCCGCCGCACTGTGCGGTCCGTCATGCCAAGCACCTTGGCGGTGTCCTCCTCAGTCAGGCCCCCGAAGAACCGGAGCTCAACCACCTGCGCCAGGCGCGGACTCATTTCAGCCAGCCGGGAGAGGGCGGCATCGAGCGAGACGAGCGTATCGGCGCGGTCAGCCACGGCAATCTGCACGTCGTCCAGATCCACGCGCTGCAACTCACCACCTCGCTTGGCGGAACTATAGCGACGCGCGTAATCGATCAGGATCTGCCGCATCGCCCGTGATGCGAGCGAAAAGAAGTGCACCCGGTCTTGCCACTCGAGGCGATCGGCATCGATGAGTTTCAGGTACGCCTCGTGGACCAGCGCCGTGGTGGAGACGGTACGTCCTTCCCCGTCCTGCCCGAGATGCGCGTGTGCGATCGCGCGGAGCCTGTCGTAAACGAAGAGGAATACGCGATCCAGCGCCGACGCGCCGCCGCCCCGGGCTTCGAGGAGGAGCTGTGTGAGTCCGGTTTCACCATCGGCCGGATGTGCGATGTCCGGATTCGACATCAGGTCCCGTTACTGGTGTGGAACGGACACAGAGGTCCGACGCCAAGGTACGGGAACACAGCCCATCACACAAATCCAGGGAGTTGATTATGACACGAGTACTTGATACCCAGACCCCCCGCCGTCGCGTCCGCGACCTGTTCGCCGCCGCCGTCGCCGGCCTCACCCTCGTCGCTGCTGACACGGCACAGGCCCAGCGGGCGCTTGGACTTCCGTACGTGGGCAGGAACCAGTTCAGCGTCTCCGTGACGGAACGGAGCCGCGACGGAATCAGCACGAAGAAGGAAGCGGTCTTCGGTATTGCCTACGGTCGTCAGATCAACAGCAATGACGCTCCGGTCCAGTTCAGTGTCGTTGCGCGGGCAGCCGCGCGTGCTCTCGGTGCCTCGAACGCTGGAATCCTCGACGGAGGCGTCACCGTTGCCGCCACCCACGATATCCGCGCGATCGGAGGGCTGTCGATGACGGGAGCTGCTGGCGTCACGGCAACGATGTGGGGCAATGATAGCCAGGAGTCCGCCGGCGACGAACGCGGTCGCGTCGTCAACAACGTTCCACTCAGCCTCGGCATGTCGTACGACCTGCGAGTGGGATCAGCGACGTTCGCGCCATTTGTCACGGCGACGCACGCCTGGTCGAGAGGCCGTGACTACGTGAACGATGATCCGATCAACAAGAGCAGCAGCTGGCGGTTCGGTCACTCGGCCGGCGTGTCTGTCCGGTTCAGCGAGATGGTGCTGTCGATCAGCAACATCTATCGGGAAGGTGGGATGCCGAACAGGAACCGGGCACAGATCACCGCCGGGATGTCCTGGTAGTCTCAAGGACTGGAAACTCGTTAAAGAGGGATGCGGCGCCCGACGGTGCCGCATCCTTCGTTTGTCCGCCTGTCGCATCGCCGCCGTGACGTGATCAGTCCGCTCTCAGAACCTGCATCGTGTTGGTGCGTGTCGCACGGATGGCCGGTCCGAGACAGGCAACAACGCCGACAGTGAGCAGGATCCCCGCCCCGGCGACCATCGATGGCACGTCGTGCGGTGAGACACCGAACAAGAGCGAGGAAATGAACCGCCCCGCCGCGAGTGAGCCGAGCGCGCCGGCGATGACTCCGATCACTACCAGGCCGGTTCCCTGGCGAACGACCATCCGTATCAGCGATGGCGGAGAAGCACCCAACGCTATCCTGACACCAAGCTCACGAGATCGCTGCCTGACCACAAACGCAACGACGCTGTACACTCCAATGCCAGCTACCAGCAGAGCAAGCATTCCAAGTGAGCCAAACAGGACGGCGCCCAGTCGCCACGGACGAAGTTCGGCGGCGAGAATGGCTTCGGCGGGGCGTGAGCTGATGAGTGCACCCGGCAGCGCCAGTGACAATTGCGCCCGGATAGTGCTGGCCAACGCCGCAGTTGCTGAAGAACTCGTTCGAACCAGGATCACGCTCGGTAGTGTTCGGTCAGAGGGCGATTGGCTGAAGGGAACGTAGAACCGGAGTGCCATCTCCTCGAGCCGCCGAAACCCGTGAACATCCTCGGCCACGCCGATGATCGTGTGACAGGGCGTCTCTCTCGACCGCACGTGGAGGCACTTCCCCAGGGGAGTCTCACCAGGCCAAAGCGTCCGCGCCATGTTCTCGCCGATGACCATGACCCATGGCGACCCACGCGTGTCCGTTCTGTCAAACGCACGGCCTTGAAGGAGTCGTGTGCCGACGACATCGAAATACGCACCCGACACCGCGATGTATTCAGCCCGGTTCGTCGCTG
>CBIHMX010000364.1:0-3618 GCA_966211115.1 uncultured Gemmatimonadaceae bacterium
CCTTCGAGAGCATCGGCTTCACCGCCTTCACCACCACTCGTCAGGCAGGGAGCTTCAACCTCGCCGGCAGTGAGCCGGCGTCGAGCGTGTTCGGGCGCTGGATGGATCTCATCGCATCACTTTCTCCTCAGGCAGACCGTCTCGCGACGGCGCTTCAGGTTCACGGGAACCACATCCTCGAACATCGCGGCGAATGGCGTGGCTGGTTGCGCGATACCGCGGGCGCCGACGGCCACCTGACTGACGTGCCACGAACCGCAATGGCCGTCACCCTCGCCGACTGCGTCCCGGTTTTTCTCGCGCATCCCTCAGGAGTGGGCGCAATCCTTCACGGCGGATGGAAGGGAACCGCATCGGGGATTCTTCAGCGTGGCCTGGCGGCGTTCGCGGATCGCGGTCTGGCCATCGGCGACATTCGCGTCCACCTCGGTCCATCGATCTGCGGGCTGTGCTACGAAGTGGGTCCCGAGGTTCACCTGTCGGTGACGGGTGAGGTTGTCCCGGGCCCGGCGACCCTGGATCTTCGCGCTGTCCTGGCCGATCAGGCTCGAAAGGCCGGCGCGACGGTAACCGTGAGCGAGTCCTGCACCCGCTGTCATAACGAGAGATTCTTCTCCCATCGAGCCGGCGACGCCGGCCGGCAACTGGGTGTGCTGGTCTGCCCTTAGCCACTCGGCATCCCTTCAGCGACGCTCACACCTTCAGCCATTCCGCCATCTGTCATAACCCTTCCCTCTAAGGAAGCCGGTCCGTAGATTGCCGGTCCGCTGGAGAATTCCGGAAGTTCTTTTGAATGTGGGGAAGGTCCCCACATTTTTTTGTTCTATGAGGGGTGGAAGGCGCACCTCGACGTGACATGAACGAGGCGCTGGAAGTATTTGTCAGGAAAGAAGTTGAAGACCTCGACTTTGATCTTGTAGAGCTGCGGATGGGTGGCACCGCCCGGCGTCCATTACTGGACGTCCGGATCGATCGCCGAGACGGCTCGAAGATCACGGTCGACGATTGTGCCAAGGTCTCGCGGGCACTCGAGCCACGGCTCGATGCCTCGAGAATGGTAGGCGAGAACTACGTGCTGGAGGTGTCCTCGCCAGGAGTTGAACGGCCGCTGCGGAATGCGGCCGATTGGCGGCGGTTTGCGGGAAGAACGGCGAAGGTGCTCGCACCGTCGCTGGGTGGGCGGCTTGAAGTGGAGGTCATCGGGGTGGACGACTCGTCAGGCGAAGCGGTGGCGGTGATGCGCGAAGCGCGCGGCGTCGAGCACCGCGTGCCGCTATCCGATGTCCGTGAGGCTCGGCTGGTCTTCCGGTGGAACGAGGGCAAGCAATGATTGGTTCGGCTGAAATTTTGAGCGCGATTCGCGAACTGACCAACTCGAAGCAGATCGATCGTACCGAACTGCACGGGTTGCTCCAGGACGGCATTCATGCTGCCCTGGCGAAAAAGCACGGCCCGACCGTACAGGCCGAGGTCGAGATCGACGAACGCAATGGCAAGATCAACATCGTCCTGCTCAAGACGGTGGTCGATGAAGTCACCGACCCTGGTCGCGAGATCTCGGTCGATGAAGCGCGCTTCGAGGATCCCGAGTTCCAGCCCGGTGACGTGATGGAGATTCCGGTGGACTTCGCGGAGTTCGGCCGCAGCGCCGTCCAGGCCGCGAAGCAGCGGATCATCCAGCGCGTACGGGAAGGTGAACGCAGCAAGATCCGCGACGAGTTCACCAATCGCGTCGGCGAATTGCTCTCCGGTGAGGTGCAGCAGATCGAGCGCGGCAAGCTGGTCGTCATGCTCAACAAGTTCCGCGAGGCGGAAGCGATCATTCCGTATCGCGAGCAGAACCATCGCGAGCACTTCCACCAGGGCGACCCGATCCGTGCCGTCCTGAAGCGCGTCGAGGAGACTCCGAAGGGGCCGCGACTGATCCTCAGCCGTGGCGACCCGGGATTCGTCCAGGCGCTGTTCCGTCTTGAAGTGCCGGAGATGCAGCAGAACATCGTCGAGATCCGTGCCGCGGCCCGCGAAGTCGGTAGCCGCACGAAGATCGCCGTCTTCTCGAAGGATGATTCGATCGATCCGGTTGGCGCGTGCGTGGGACTGAAAGGGTCACGCGTGCAGGCCGTCGTGAACGAGCTGAATGGCGAGCGTATCGATATCGTGCCGTGGTCCTCGGACCCGGAGCGCTTTGCCAAGCTCGCCCTCGCGCCGGCGCGCGTGGCCCGTGTCCAGTCCGACTCGGCGACCCGGACGATCCAGGCCATCGTCGACGAGGACCAGCTTTCACTCGCCATCGGCCGCAATGGACAGAACGTCCGCCTCGCGTCCGAGCTGACAGGATGGAAGATCGATCTCTACTCCAGCCGGGAATGGATGGAGCGGAGCGACAGCCCGGTGTTTGCGCCGTTGCCTGAAGAGACGGATATCGCGGACGTCCGCTTGTCGGAGATCGAAGGCATGCCGCTGGCCACCGTCGCGGTGCTCGAAGAGGCAGGCTTCCGGACCCTGAACGACATTATCGATCTCGAGCGCGACGATTTCCTGAAGTTGCCGGGCATCGCACCCGAGGAAGCGGATCGTATCATGAGCATCCTCGACGAACTGACGGAAGAAGGGGAGGACGACGCGACGAGCGGCGATCCGTCGGAGAACGGGCAGGGAGGGTAGGATGGACGAAGCAGCGGAACGGCGCGTGCTTGGGCTGGTGGGCCTGGGCATTCGGGGGCGGAACGCTGTGGTAGGCGTGGAGCAGGTTCGGATGGCGGCGAAACGGGGAAAGCTGGCGCTGGCGCTGGTGGCCCCCGATGCGTCGCCGAACAGTCGAAAGAAGTTGTTGCCGTTGCTGGAGGCGATCCGGGTCCGGGTCGTCGAAGGGCCAAGCGCTGTCGCGTTAGGCGCGGCGGCGGGACGCGAGTCGACCGCGGCCATCGGGATTACCGATGCGGCGCTGGCGAGGGGACTGAGGAAGGTGTTCGAGGAACAGTTGAACGGTTGAATCGTTGAAGAGGTGACGCGGGTCGCGATCCCCACTCTTCAACCCATCAACGCTTCAACTCATCAACAGTATTGGAGATTCGGTTGAGCAAGCTGCGCGTGAACGACCTGGCGGGTGAATTCGGCATCACGGCCGAGGAGGTCATGGACCTCCTGCGGAAGATGGATGTCCCGGTTCGCAGTCACTTGAGTCCCCTGACTGATGATCAGGTGGCTCGGGTGCGCGTGCGATGGGAGCGGGAAAAGCGCCATCGCCAGGAAAAGCCGGCGGCTGCGCCGTCCCGGCGCCGGCGCGCGCCGGCCGCCGACGCGTCGCCCGCGGCTACGCCCGCCGAAACCGCCACGAGCTCCAGCGGCGTTCGCCGTCGCCGGCGCGTCGCCACGCCCGAAGTCGAGGAACAGCCACCGGTCGAGGAAGTGCCAGCCGTCGCACCGGCGGCCGCCATGCCGGACGTCGTCGAGATCGAGGAGCCGCCAGTCCGCGTCGAGCGTGAACCGGAACCGGTCGTCGAGGCACCTGAGGAGCCGCCCCCTCCGCCACGGGTGACTCGTCAGGCACCACCGCCCGCACCGCCGGCGCCAGCGGCACCGCCGGCGCCCGAACGGGCCCGTCCGCGGCCCGTCGTG
>CBIHMX010000365.1:0-3617 GCA_966211115.1 uncultured Gemmatimonadaceae bacterium
CAGCCTGACCGCCGCGAGCAACGAATTCTTGGTCTATGGCTGACATCGCTTCGACACCCGGGCTCGCTCCCTACTCATTGCGAGCCATAGGTGGTCACTCCTCCCGGCGAATGTTGCGCGCGTTGCGACGCCTCTATCGTGCGTCGTGACTTTCTCCGTGGTTAGGCAGCCGGTGACGGCACTCCGCACGACTCGCGCGCTCCTGCTGGGAGCTGTCTTTTTCGTGCCCGTCACAATGCCGGCGCAGGTGCCCATCAAGCGCACCGCATCGGGCTTCAACCTGTTCACGGTTGAACAGGACATCGAAGTCGGCAAGATGGCGGCAGCGGAACTGGAGAGGACACTCGACGCCGTCCGCACGCGCAGCCTGCGCCAGTTCATCGACAATGTCACGTCGGTGCTGGGCGTCCAGATATCCAACACCCCGTTCACGTTCTCGACGACCGTGGTTTCCTCGAGTCGCCTGGATGCCCACCCACTGCCTGGCGGAGCCCTCTTCATCAGCCGCGGACTCCTCTCGCTGGCCCGCAACGAAGGCGAGGTCGCCGGGGTCATCGCGCACTCGATGGCGCACGTGATCCTGCGCCACGGAACGGAACGGACGTCGCGCGCTTACCTGGCCCGGGCCGGCATCGGCGCGTTAGGCGGCTGGGGGGCGACCCACCGGACGGCGAGCCATATGGTCGGCCTCACGGGCGGATCCGGACTCCAGGCCGCGTTTCTCTCGTTCGACGACGCCGAAGAGTACGAGGCCGACGCGCTCGGTTCGGACTTGATGGCCAAGGCAGGGTACGACCCCGTCGCCATGGCGGCCGTATTCGCGACGCTCCGGCGCGAACAGAAGCGGCACGCCGGGTTGAGTTCCTTTTTCGAGCGTCACCCGGCGCCATCCGATCGCGAATACCGGATTCGAAACCTGGCCAATGTGCTCGGCCATGGCCGTGCCGAAGTGGTGGGCGGATTCCTCGCGTCGCGCCTTCGCGCGCGAACGACGCCCGCTGCCCCGTCGACCGTTACCATCGCGTCCGCGGGTTCCGTGGAGCCGATGCCCGCGCCGGTTCCTCTAAACGTTCCGCGACCATCGTCCCGGTTCGTACGCTTCAATCACCCGGACTCGCTCCTCTCGATCGAATACCCGGAGAACTGGAACGTCTTTCCTTCCGGTGTGGCCATTTCGGTCGCTCCGGAAGGCGGGGTCGTGGAGCGACGCCATGGCGAACCGCATCTCGCCCAGGGCATGGTCTTCAACTACTACGCACCGTTCGAGAACGCGGTCGAGCGGTGGAACCGGAGCCTCGAGCACAACTATGCGCCGTTCGATCGGTCGCGACCGCGCGGCATTCTCGAAGACGCGACCGACGACCTCGTGAGGCGGATCCTCAGCATCAATCCGCACCTTACGGCACCGGACCACTCGGCGAACGAGGAAGCGCTGGGTGCGGCGCGAGGCTATTCCGTGCGGTTGCGGGGAAAATCGCCGGTAACCGGAGAGGTGGAACGCGTCACCCTGTTTACGATGCTCCTGCCTGACGACGACGTCGTCTACCTCGCCTGTGTCACGCCGGCGAGATTTGCGGTGTCGATCGAGCGGGCATGTTCCCGGATGGCGCGCTCGTTGCGCGTGAACGAGGCAGCGGTCCACCGGAACTGACTTCGGTCAGCCGGTGCCGGCTACGGTGAAATCGGAAGGTCAGCGCGATCGTTTACGACGTGAAGCCAAAACGCCGCGAATAGCGCCGGGCGCTGTTGGCGTATTCCACCGCGACGATAATGACGTACAAGATCGGGATGATGCTTTCGATCACCCGCCCCGCCGCGACCTGCTGGGCGAGGAGCATCACGGCTGTTATGCCGTAGATCACGGCCAGGACACGCAGCGTCGCCGCGCCCATGGAAGAGAGAAGCCAGAAGCGCGCGGACCACAGGATCGACGCCAGCGCCAGCATCAGCACACCCGACAATCGAATGACGCCGAGGACGGCGACAGAGGCTTCAGTGACCCCGAGTCCGCGAAGCAGGATGGCCGGAACCAGCAGCGCCGCGATGGCGCACGCGCCAAGTCCCACGGCGCTGGCATGAATGACATTCAACCGAAACATGATGCTCCCCCACGATGCTCGCCTCGTCGATAGACGAGCAGACGACGTCCAGGTATCGACGAGTCGGCCAGCAATAAATCGGGTCGCACTCGGGCCGCGCAACGATGACTTGGGCTTTGACGTGAAGCGACGCGTGGACCGCTCAGGTTTTTGCTGAAGACGCCTTCCGGCTCCCGGGGGGGATCGGACAGACCGCTCCATTTCCCGATACGGAGGTCAGTGTTGCGGATCTGCCGACCAAGGGAGGGAGTATGCCGCCGCAGGCGCCAACGACACTGCATTCACCGTCACAACGCCTTCAAGCGGTGCGCACAAGAAACGGCTGCCGGCCCCGGTGGTGGTGGACCCTCGAACCACCAGACGGACCGACAGCCGTTAGGCGAATGACCAACCGGCGCGACCCGTGAGGGCCGCGCCCGTTGTGCGTCAGACCTTGCGATAGTAGAGCTGGATCTTGCCGTCAGCGGTCACTTCGGCGGCGATGACTTCCGACACCGACGGATTCGCCGATTCCTTCTTCAGCCGCGCTTCGACCGCGGGGTGCTTCGACAGTACGTCGTGCAACTGCTTGATGGCGTCCTTGTTCTTGTCCAGCTGGACCTGCAGCATTTCGTCTCCCTTGCCCTCGAGCAGCGGCTTGGTGTCGATGACCTGGAGATCGGCCTCCTCGATCGTCTGGCGCTTCGTCAACTCATCGATCGTGGCGGACGTCTTCGTCATGGCCGTGACCAGACCTTCGAACGTGGGCGCTGGGCGCGCGACATCGCCTCGCGATGTCACGGTATCCTGCGCCATGACCGGCGTGGCTACGACCGCAATGAGGAGCGACAGCAGGAGCTTCTTCATATGGAGTACCTCGAGGAATGGAGAGTGCTGAGGCCGCTCGCTTCAACGAGCGACGATTTTCCCCAGAGGATGGGCGATGGTTCAGCACAATGCTGCGACGCAGATCACGCGTTAGGCACGGCTGGGCCTGTTTCACAGCGATGGGTCCGCTCCGGACGCCCGGGGCCGCTGGAGCAGCGACTATCCCGGACGCCCTTGCGGACTGGGGGTGCCTAACGTCGAAGCGTGGACCTCGTTCAGCGTGGCGGAAGTTGTGGCAACCGGCCTGCCGTCCACGGGATGCCGGCCGCTTCCGCCGCCGTTTCGACCGCGCGCACGTCTACCTCAGCGAACTGCCGGACCTCGGCAAGGATGGCCCCAAGCGCGTTGCGCACGATGTCCAACTGCGCCAACTGGGCTTCCGTGGGCGCCTCGAGCGTCGAACCGCGCGACTGCGCGAGTGCGATCTGGAGCCGGCCGAGCAGTCCGGTTGGAGAGCTTTCGTTCCGGCGGCCGCGCGTTGGATCGCCGTTCAGCCGCTCCTGCAGGTCGAGGAGCCGGGTCTGCAACGCGCGCACCTGTCGTATCAGCGCGCTGTCGGAACGCGGGGATTCGTCGATCGCCCGCCGGAGGAAGTTCAGCTTCCCGGCGAGGTCGTTGGTCGACGCCGTCTCCGGCCCCCAGCCGGTCAGC
>CBIHMX010000366.1:0-3612 GCA_966211115.1 uncultured Gemmatimonadaceae bacterium
GGCGCGCGCGATGAATCCACGACGGATGTCGCGACCGAGCTCGCGCCGGATGGGGATGTTCTGGAGATTCGGGTCGCTCGACGACAGTCTGCCGGTCGCCGCCACGGTCTGGTTGAACGACGTGTGCAGGCGGCCATCTTCGGGGTGGACGAGTTCGGGAAGCGTGTCGAGGTACGTGGATTCGAGCTTCGCGATCTCGCGATAGTCCATCAACAGGGTCGGGAGTTGATGGCCCTCTTCGGCAAGCTGCTGCAGCACGCTGGCGTCGGTGGACGGACCCGTGGGCGTCTTCTTGAGCACCGGCAAGCCGAGTTGATCGAAGAGGATGACCCGCAACTGCTGGTTGGAGTTGATGTTGAATTCACTCCCTGCCGCGGCGTAGATCTCACGCTCGATGCGTTCGCGTTCGGCACGGAAGCGGGCCTGCAGTGAGCGGAACCAGTCGATGTCGATGCTGACGCCGGCACGTTCCATGTCGGCAAGCACGGTGGACAGGGGCAACTCGATACTGGTGAGCAACTCGAGTTGGCCGTGCTGAATGAGTTGTGCCTCGAAGATCTCGCGAAGCCGCAGCGCCGCTTCGGCTTCGGCGCCGGCAAATTGTGCTACAGCGGACACCGGGGCGACATCGAGCGGGATTTCGTCCTTGCCCTTGCCGACCAGTGCATCCAGGCTGGCCATGGCGTGGCCAAGGAACTCGACAGCCAGGAGATCCATGCTGTGCGATCGGCGACCCGGATCGAGCACATAGCTCGCCAGCATCGTGTCGAACGTGAGGCCATCGAGCTCCACGCCAGCACGCCGCAGGACGGCGGCATCGAACTTCGCGTTATGCGCGGTCTTGGCGATCGCGGTGTCCGACAACAGCGCGTTCAGCGACGACATCGCCGGATCGGCAAGCGATGGCAGGTTCACGGGCGCCGGTACCCCTTCGGCCAGGAGGCGCGCGGCGATGCTCGTGGCGGGCGGCGATTTTGACTTCGAACTCGTGGATGGTTTTGGAAGACCGAGTCCGAGCAGGTCGGTCTGTTCCGGCTCTGATTCACGATGGCTGAAGGGCAGGTACCACGACTCGCCGGCCGCAAAGCTCAGCGCGAGCCCAACCAGCCGCGCGCGCAGGGAGTCCGTGCGTGGCGCCGAGGGCGGCTCGGGAACCGTGATCGTTCGCAGCGACACGTGACCGGCGTCGCGAGCCTGCTGAACCACCGCCGCCACCTGGCTCACGTTTTCTATTACGCGACTCTGGATGCCCGGGCTCGCCGCCGCCGTCGATCGAGGTGCATCGCGATCGATATCTCGCAGGAGGTTCGTGAACTCGAGCTCGACGAGGATCGGTCGCAGCATCGCGATGTCCGACGCTTGAGTGCGGAGAGACGGCGCGTCGAAGTGAACGGGAACGTCTTCGCGAATGGTGACGAGGTCACGGGAGAGGCGTGCCCGGTCGGGGTGAGCCAGCAACGCCTCACGCGGACGCTTGCCCTTGATGTCGGGCGCCGCACGGAGGATGGTCTCGAGGTCTCCGTACTCGTTGACCAGGTCGCGCGCGGTCTTGTCGCCGATGCCCGGAACTGCGGGCACGTTGTCCGACGAGTCGCCGTCGAGCGCGAGGTAGGCGACGACGCGGTCGGGCGACACGCCCAGGCGTTCATTCGCGTTATGCGTGCCGACCCAGTGTTCCTCGACCTGGGCCGGCCCGCCGCGGCCGGGATTGAGCAGCCAGACGCCGGGCTTGACGAGCTGCTGAAAGTCCTTGTCCCCGGAGACAATGACCACCTGGTAGCCGCCCGCGATGCCATGTTTCGCGAGGGTACCAATCACGTCATCGGCTTCAAACCCGTCGACCGACAGTACCGGCACTCGATAGGCAGCGAGGAGTTGCGCGATGCGATCGAGCCCACGGTCGAAATCCTGCTGCAATTCCTCGTTCAGCTTCTGCCGGGTCGCCTTGTAGTCGGCAAAGACTTCGTGCCGGAACGACTTCCCGGAGTCCAGGATCCACGCGATGTAGTCGGGGTGGTGTTCCGTCTTGAGGCGCTGGAGGAAGTTGACGACGCCCCACGCCGCCGAGGTGTTTTCGCCACGCGACGTGGTGAGCGGGCGAGACAGCATCGCGAAGAACGCGCGGTAAATGAGCGCGTAGCCGTCGACGAGAAACAGCGTCGGTCGTGACGGGCGATTGGGATCCGGTGTGGAAGGCTTCGGCACTCGTAAAGCGGTAATCGTGATCGAGAAAGAAAACGCCCGCCTGCATCGAGCGCAGGCGGGCGCTGGGGTCCAGCTTGGCGGCGGCAGAGCGCGCCGCGCCGTGAATGGTCAGGCGCGCGTTACGTTCGCGGCGTGGAGGCCCTTGTTGCCGGACTGGATCTCGAACTCTACCACCTGTCCCTCGGCGAGGGTCTTGAAACCATCCATCTGGATTGCGGAGAAGTGGACGAACACATCTTCGCCCGACTCCTGTTCAATGAACCCGTACCCCTTGGCGTCATTGAACCATTTGATCTTACCTCTCGCCATGCGAGGTGCCTCCTGCTCGGTGAAACGGACCCGCACAAACATGGTGCGGCACAAACCGCTGTGGTTTGCGGCGCTATTTATAGAGCCGCCTCTTGAGGCTGTCAAGAGAACCCGTTGCGCCACAACGTGATACCAGACCGCCCCCGATCGGCTGGCGATTCGGGGGCGGTCGAAATGGCCATCAGTGGCTGTGTTACTGCAATATGACGCGCCTCACAACGGCCTCGAATTCGGATTCGGAAGTCAGCGTCATTCGCCAGCGCCCGAACCCGGTCTGGTCGACGAAGACGATCTGAAGCCGGTGCTCCCGGTACTCCCAGGTCAGTGTCCGGCCCCGCGTTCCGACGGCTGACATGCTTGGCTCGTAGATCTGGTCGGGCGGGCCCAGCGCGATCGTGACCCGACCACGATCGGTCAACCACCCCGCCTGCCCCTCTTCGCGGAACCTGACGTTCGCCTGCGCGATCCGACTGAAATAATCGCGCAGCCCTTCGTGTGACGGCGTCTGCGGCACAGGATCGGTGTCGCGCAGGAAGGCCGCCCACAAGCTCGCGCGGTTTTCAGGCGCTGCATCCCGCATGGCCTGCAGTCGCTGCGTCGACACGTAATAGCGCAGGTAGTCGAGCATCTGGCCGAAGGTCGCGACCGGCAATTCCTCGCCGAACGCCACAAACAACGGAATGTGCAACGTGTCGGCCGAACCCGTGCGATTGATGCCGAGTGTCATCACGCCGACACCGAGCCGGTTGAGCGGGATTGGAAAGGTCGCGCTGAAGTGATCGCCGTGGCGCGCGAGCTCGAGGCTGTCACTCCACAGGACCGCATTGGATTCGTCCGCCTTTACCAGGACGCGGACGGGCATGGAAGCTCCATCGCCATACCCCTCGGCGTAGATCATCATGACCGAGTCACGACCGAAGACCGCGGTGGAACGCGGCGTGGGGAGGATGTCGGGCGGGGCGGTGAGCTGCTCACGGAATCGCGCCTCGTACACCGGTACCGGTGACGAAACCGAACCTTCCTCGAAACGCGGTACGCCGATGGTGGCCTCGACGGCACTGCCGCGGGTAGCCGGTTCATCTCGAACCGTTAGGCGGA
>CBIHMX010000367.1:0-3612 GCA_966211115.1 uncultured Gemmatimonadaceae bacterium
CGTGACGATGATGGTGGTCGGCGCGCTCGTTGGCCTGTTTGCGAAACCGGAGATTTTCACGAAGGCGTTCAAGACACTCACCACAAGGAAAGCGGCGGCGCCACCAGAGAGAGATCCGCTACACGACATCGAGCTCCCACTGTGGATTTCCTTCGTCGGCGTGCCCATCCTCAGTGTCATCGGGGCGACGGTCTCGCACCAGTTCTTCGGCGTCAGCTGGTTCCTGGCGTTCATCTCGCTGCCGCTGATCTTTCTGCTGACCGTGATTTCCACGAACTCGATGGCGCTCACGTCGTGGACGCCGACCGGCGCGCTGTCGAAGATCACGCAGTTCACGATGGGGGCGATCGATCGCGTGAACCCGGCGACGAACCTGATTCCGGCCACGATGACGGCCGAGATCTCGTCCAACGCGTCGAACCTGCTCTCGGATATCAAGCCGGGGTACATGTTAGGCGCGAAGCCGCGGCAGCAGGCTATCGGCCACCTCATCGGAATCTTCGCCGGTACGCTGGCGACGGTTCCGTTGTTCTTCCTGTTGTTCCTCCCACCCGGACCCGACGGCACCCGCTCGGCGTCCACGATCATCTCCGAGCAGTTCGCGATGCCGGCCGCGATTCAATGGAAGGGCGTCGCGGACCTGATCACGAATGGCGTGAGCAACCTGCCAACCTCCGCCGTGATCTCGATGATCGTCGCGACTATCCTGGCAGTCGTGTTCGAAGTCGCGCGGATCCGGTCAAAGGGCGCGTTCCCGCTCTCGGCAGTGTCGATCGGATTGGGCGTGGTCCTACCGCCGGAATCGTGCTTCGCGATGTGGGTGGGGGCACTGATCTTCTGGTGGCAGGCACGGAAAAACCCGGCTCCCGGCTCGCGCGCCCATGCCATCTGGGTCGACGGCTACGAATCGATCTGCGCGGGTCTGATTTCCGGCGCGGCGCTGGTGGGGATCGGCAACGCGATCGTCAACGTGCTACTCAACTAGAAATTGGGGTCAGACCCCGATTTTCAAAGATACCTCTTCGGCGCCACCAGCACGCTGCCGAAGAGGAGTCCGGCCATCAGCGCCACCAGGGCGCTCAACACGGCGACGCCCGTTTCCAGGCCTAACGCGTAGTTGCGCTCCATGATGGACGCGACGCCGCGGAACCCGACGCTACCCGGCACCAGCAGCATGATCGACGGAAGGCTGACCAGCGTCGACGGTCGGCCAGCCATTCGTCCATAGAGATTCGCCAGCGCCGCCATCACCAGGCTGGAAAAGAACACGCCTGCGGCGAAGGTCACGCCGGCCACGTCCGACGGCGTGAACCACCCGCTCGCCACCCTGGTGAGCACATAGCCCATCACGGCGCTCGCCATCACGAGCGGAATGTCGCGCTTGTTGGTGCGGAACAGGATCGCAAACGCAAATGCCGCCGCCAGGCTCGCGATGACTTCGACCGATCCGGGAAGGGTCATCGCCTGGTCAGTGCGTGGGGCCCAGCCAAGCGCGTTGACGATCTGTGTGCCCGCGATACTGCCAAACGTCAGCTTGAACAGGATGACCATGGCCCCGGCGAAACGGGCCGTACCCGTCACGAGCTGGCCAGACGCGAGTTCGTTTACAGCCGTCGTCAGCGAGAGTCCCGGCATCAGCACGATCAACGACGCGATGACGACGGTCTGGATCGATATCGGCGCGACGAACTGCGCGAACGCCGACGCGAGCACGGTGGCCGCGATCGAGGCAATCGCCTCGGATGCGGCTCCCACGTGCGGGCGATCGCGCGCCGGTACCGCGATCGCGCCGATGATCAGGCCTAACGCGGCGGCGACGGCGACGTCCATCCAGCTGGTGCGGAGCAACCCGGCCACCGCGGCCGCCGCCAGCCCGAACGCGATAATGCTCCAGAGCACGTCCCGCGACGCGGTTGGCCGATCGAGCGCGCGCAGTTGTTCGTACGCTGCTTCGACATCCATCCGGCCGGCGATGACCAGCTCCGCGATTTCATCGAGCTTCACCAGGTCCGACAGGTTCGGCTCTGCCGGCTCCAGCCTCAGCACCCGCGTATGCTGGGTGCTCGGGTTAGCGGGATCGCCGAGCGAGAGCAGGATGCCCGTCGGGCTCGACCAGATCTGGCACTCTACACCGATCGCCCTGGCCGTGGACTGCACCGCACCCTCGAGACGCGACGCCGCAACGCCGGCCAGGTGAAGTCGGCGGGCGAAGTCGGTAATGAACCGCGCGCGTTCAAGTGTCGTCATTGGGCAGCGATTTCCGCTGCAGAGTATCCCAGCTCATGCAGGGCGCAGGACGCGACCGGTCATGCGCGATCCTCGTTGACCCTCGCGCAGCGCAATCGAGCCGTTGACGATTACCACATCGATCCCGGTTGGATACTGAAAGGGTTGCTCGAACGTCGCCACGTCCGCGACCCTGGCGGGATCGAGGACCACGACGTCGGCCGCCAGGCCAACGCCCAACTTGCCGCGATCAGCCAGCCGAATGCGTGACGCCGGCAGCGCGGTCATCTTGTGCACAGCCTGGCTCAGCGTGAGCGCCTTTCGTTCGCGCACATAACGACCAAGCACGCGGGGAAACGTACCGAGTCCGCGTGGATGCGGGCTGCCGCTGCGCGTCGGGCCTTCGATCGCAAACGAACCGCCATCGCTCGCCACCATGCCACGGGGATGTGCCAGGATCCGATCGAGGTTCTCTTCGCTCATCGCAAAGCCGACCATCCCGATACTTCCACGGTTGCGATTCAGCATCGCCACCGTCAGGTCGTACGGATCAGCATTGATCGATTTTGCGTAGGCGCCGAGTCGTTTGCCTTCCGCGGCCTTGTCCTCCGGCGCGCGGACGGCGGAGATGTGGACATTCTCCCAGCCGCCGATGAGATCGACCTTGGCCAACGTTTCCGCCTTCACGCGCGGCGAGACCGCCGTGTCCGCCAGCCTTGCCAGGAAGGCGTCCGTCCCGCCATCACGACTCCAGACAGGGAACAGGTTCGTCAGGCCGGTCGCATAGGCGATGTATGGATACCGGTCGAATGCGACGTCGATCCTGTCTCGCGCAGCGGATTCGACTCGTTCGAAAACGGTGTCGAGCTTCGGCCAGTTGCGCGGTCCCTGCGTCTTGAGGTGTGAGATCTGCAACGGACATCGGGCCCCACGCGCCACGGAAATGGACTCGTCGATCGAATCGAGCAACCGGTCGTCCTCGTTCCGCATGTGCGTTGCGTACGGCAGCCGTCGCGCCGCCAGCGGTCGACAGAGCGCAATCAACTCTTCCGTCGACGCGAACGCGCCCGGTGTGTACTCGAGTCCCGACGACGCGCCGCACGCGCCCTCGACGAGCGCCGACTCCACCATGCCCACCATTTGACGCAACTCGTCAGGCGTCGCCGGCCGGTCGTTGGCCCCGACCACCCGGCTCCGGACGGAGCCGAGGCCGATCATCGACATGAGGTTGACCGCCGGCGTCGCTGCTTCGGTGTCGGCAAGCATCGCCGCAAAACCTCCGCCGCTTCTTCCGGTTCCCTGCTCCCGGGCCGTCCTCGACGAACCGTCCTGCCCCACGACGATGGTGGTGATCCCCTGCCTGACGAGCGACTCCATGCGCGGATC
>CBIHMX010000368.1:0-3598 GCA_966211115.1 uncultured Gemmatimonadaceae bacterium
CTCGGCATCGCTCCATCGTACCAGCCGGAGGTTGCTCGCTCCGCGCGCCCGCGCGCCCGCCAGGTCATCGAAGCCGGTCTCGACGCCGGTGATGTTCGCCCCGACCAGTGGGGCATGGGCAATGACGGACGTGGCTGGGCCACGTTCGGCGACGCGAAACTCGTGATGCAGGTGCCGGGCGCGCACAACCTGCGGAACGCGATGTTGGCCATGGCGGTCGCTCGTGCGTGCGGAGTGCCCGACCGCGACGCGATCGCTGCCATATCCGGTGTGGAGCCGCTGGCCATGCGCGGTCGCTGGGCGAGTGTCGGGGGACTGACGCTGATCAACGACGCGTACAACGCCAACCCGTCCTCGATGCGGGAAGCCATTACCCTGCTCGATTCGCTCGATGCGAGCCGACCACGCGTGCTGGTACTGGGCACGATGCGCGAGCTCGGACCCCAGGCCGCGGCGCTCCATGACGAGATCGCGTCACGCGCACTCTCGTCAGGCGCGACCATCGTGGCCGGTATCGGTGATTTCGTCGCGCCGCTGGCCAGTCGCAAGGATGAGCGGGTCATTGTGGCGCCGGATGTTCCCGATCTCTGGCCATTGCTCGCGCCCCGTCTTCCCCGCAATGCTATCGTTATGCTGAAAGCATCCAGAGGTGTTAAGCTTGAGCGCATGGTGCCGCTCCTGGAGCAATGGGCCTCACAATGAGGCGCGTCCGACGCCCGTTCATCTGACATCCGCCTTCCGCCATCCGCCTTCGTGCTTCACTGGCTCCTTTCCCCGCTGCAGGACAACATCCCGACGCTGAGGTTGATCAACTACCTCGCGTTCCGGGGAGCCGGTGCCGCGGTGACGGCGCTCCTGCTGTCGTTCCTGGTCGGACCCGTCATCATCCGGAAACTGCGCGCGATGAAGGTCCAGCAGGGCGTGAGGCAGGGAACGCCGGAATCACACCAGGGGAAAGCCGCGACGCCAACGATGGGCGGGTTGATCCTGCTGGCGTCGGGCATCATTCCCGCGCTCCTCTGGACGCGTCTCGACAATCCGTATGTCATCGTCACGCTCATCGTCACCATCTGGATGGGCGGGATCGGATTCCTCGACGACTATCTCAAGCTCAAGCAGAAGCGTGAGGGACGGGTCGTCGACGGACTGGTCGAGCGCTACAAGCTCGCCGGTCAGATCACCATTGGCCTGATGGTCGGAATCCTGCTCTGGCAGGTGCCCTTGTCGACGTTGCCGGGCGCATCGACCTCGGTACCGTTCTTCAAGTACATCCTCATCGTGCCGGCGTGGACGGCGATCGAGTTCCTGTACGTCGGATGGGTCACCTTCATCCTGACTGGCGTCAGCAACTCGGTGAACCTGACGGATGGACTGGACGGTCTCTCGTCAGGTCTTTCGGCCATCGCGCTGGTCACGTTCGGGTTGTTCGCCTACGTCATGGGTCGGACCGATGCCAGCAGTTACCTGCAACTGTTCTACCTACCGGGCGCCGGTGAACTGGCGGTTCTCTGCCTGGCGCTCGCGGGCGCCTGCGTCGGATTCCTCTGGTTCAATGCGCACCCCGCCGAGGTGTTCATGGGCGACACCGGGTCACTGGCCCTCGGTGGCGCCATCGGGGCGATTGCGATCCTGTTGAAGTCCGAGTTTCTCCTGCTCTTCATTGGCGGCGTCTTTGTCGCCGAGACGGTTTCCGTCATCCTGCAGCGGCTGACGTTCAAGTATCGCAAGAAGCGGTACGGCGTCGAACACGCACGCAAACACAGGCTGTTCCTCAAGGCTCCGCTTCATCATCATTTCGAAATGAAGGGATGGCCGGAGACCAAGGTCGTCGTCCGATTCTGGATCCTCGGCATTTTCTGCGCGTTCGTGGCACTGACAACTCTCAAGTTGCGATGATCGATCTCTGGCGGCGCGGTGAGGTAGCGGTGATCGGGCTGGGACGCAGCGGAGACGCCGCGTCGCGATTGCTGCGCTCGAAGCAGGCCCCGGTCTACGCGTCCGACAGCGGCAAGTCGCCCGCGATCGAGACGGTCGCCAACGGACTGCGTGGCGTTGGAGCCGACGTGCAGGTCGGCGGGCACGATCTCGCCCGTATCGCGCGCGCGGCGCTCGTGGTCACCAGTCCTGGTGTGCCGACCGACGGTGCGGCGCTGGCCGCGGCGCTGCATTCCAACGTCCCGATCATCAGCGAAATCGAACTGGCGTTATCGATGATGCCGGGGATCCGCTACATCGCCGTCACCGGTACCAACGGCAAAACGACGGTGACATCGATCATCGGCCATCTCCTGCGAAGCCTTGGCTTGGAAACGGAGGTGGCCGGGAACATCGGGCGACCGCTCAGCGCGGTGGCGATGCACGTGCGGGCCCCCGAATGGATCGCGCTCGAAATCTCCTCGTACCAGTTGCACGACACGCCGTCCATCGCCCCCACGGTTGGCGTGCTGACCAACCTCTCGCCCGATCATCTCGACCGGTACGCCGACGTCGACGCGTACTATCGCGACAAGGCGCTGCTCTTCCGGAATGCCACGTCCGAGTCGAGGTGGGTGGTGAACGCCGATGATCCGGCCTCGGTCGAACTCGCGCGCGGCGCGGCGGGCTATAACCTGCGTTTCAGCGGTGAGGGGCGGCTGAGCGATGCGTTCTACGATCGCCAGCACGGCGCCCTCATCATGCTCGACGAACCGCTGCTGCGCCGCGCCGAGCTGCCGTTGTTAGGCGATCACAACGTGGGGAATGCGCTGGCGGCCGCCCTCGCCGTTGCCTGCGCCGACACCGCGCACACCTCGATCAATGCCCGCCGGCGGATCGCCGCCGGTCTTCGTAGCCTGGCGCCCCTCGCGCACCGGCTCGAAACGGTCGCCGAAACCAACGGTGTGTTGTGGATCAATGATTCGAAGGCGACGAACGTGGCGGCGGCGAAGGTCGGGATTGCCGCCATGACCCGTCCCACTGTCCTGTTGCTCGGTGGCCGCCACGCTGGCGAACCATACACCGACCTGGCGGAACCCATTCGCCGTCGATGCAAGACCGTGCTCGCCTACGGCGAGTCGGCGGATCTGATCCTGCGTGACCTGGCGAGCGTGGTCCCGGTGCAGAAAGTGCCTGGCACGTTCACCGATGTCATCGACCGGGCGCGCGAGCTGGCCACGGGGGGAGACTGCGTGCTGCTGTCGCCCGCTTGCAAGAGCTTCGACATGTTCACCGACTATGAGGATCGCGGGCGGACGTTCACGAAGCTCGTTCGCGACGGAGTACGGCCATGACCGCAATCGCGCCGCAACCGCGCGACCGGTGGGCAATGAGCGTCGAGGCCCGCGCCCTCGTCGTGCTCACGGCCGCGCTGACGGTGTTCGGGCTTTCGTTTCTTTATAGCGCCAGCGCCATCGTCGCCATGCAGGCCGACCAGGCCAGCTGGTTCTTCGTCAGTCGTCAGGCACTCGGCGTCGTGGCAGGCATCGTCGTGTTTGCCGCGGCCGCCAAGATCGACGCCGAACGGCTCCGGAAGTTCGCCTGGCCGATCATGATCCTGACGCTGATCCTGATGCTGATCACGGTGCTGCCGTTCACGACATCCGTTGCGCCGGTTCACGGC
>CBIHMX010000369.1:0-3587 GCA_966211115.1 uncultured Gemmatimonadaceae bacterium
CGACGAGCAACTCGTAAGGCGACAATCCGCCTGACGCAGCGACATCAGCGATGAGCAGTTCCTCGTTGCCCTGCCGGCCAAGAAAGGTCGCGACATCGCCGATCTGGCAGTCGATGCCGGTGACGTCGAGCATCGTCATGTCCATCGTGACCACACCGGCTATCGCCGCACGAACGCCGTTGACCAGCGCCACCCCACGGTTGCTGAGGCTGCGCCGCACTCCATCGGCATAGCCGGCCGAAACGGTCGCGATCCGCCGCGTGCCACGCGCCACCCACGTGCCGCCGTAGCTGCAGGTCTCACCCTCCGCCAGATCCCGGATGTCGACGATCCGTCCGTGCAGCGACGCGACGGGCAGGTACGGCCACGTCGTCGCCATCCCCAGCACCTCGTCTCCACGAATCGTCAGGCCCCGGCCGACGCCGTAGAGTCCGACACCCGGCCTGGCAAGATCCCAGCGGGAGGGCGTCTGCCTCTCGAGCGCGGGACTGTTTTCGGCATGCAGGTAACGCGGTCGCCCCGGCAACTGGCTGACCGCAACGTCGAATCGCTTCAGCTGCTTATCGAACGAGTCATTCTCTTCGTCAGCCGAATGGAAATGCGTGAACGCACCTTCCGGTGGAGCCGACGACAGAACGTCGCGCAGGCGTTCCACCAGCCGCCAAGGTGCCCCCGCACGGCTCATTCCCGTATCGATCGCGAGGTGCCAATCGCCCCCGCCTGACGACTGCCAGGCACGGATCCGAGCCTCGTCACCGAACGTTGGCGTCAAACCGTGGGCGCGTATATCGGCATAGTCCTGCGCGAGCACGGGAGTAAAGATCAGGATCGGCCGTTTGATGCCTAATGACCGTAACTCGGCTCCCTCATCCACCGTCGCGACGCCGTATCCCCACGGCGTGAGTGATTCGAGCGCGCCCACCACCTGAGCGACACCGAGGCCGTAGGCGTCGGACTTGACCATCGGGAGGAGCGGCACGCCGGCGCTCCGGGCCAGCATCATCGCGTTCATTTTCAGCGCGCCGAGATTGACTTCCACCCAGGCGCGCCGCTCGTCGTCCCGCATTGATTTCGATTGGGAAGCGGGTAGTATACGACGACCCGGGGAGGCTATGCAACCCAAGGCCACACTTGAAGATACGCTCGCGCTCATGCGCGATCTCCGCGCCCGCTGTGACTGGGATGCTGCCCAGACTCACCACTCACTCAGGCCCTATCTCGTCGAAGAAGCGGCCGAGCTCGACGAAGCCATTCGGCTCGGCGAAGACCCGCTGATTCGCGAGGAACTGGGCGACGTCCTGCTCCAGGTCCTCTTCCACTCCGTCATCGCCGAGGAGCGCGGTGCCTTCGACATGAGCAGTGTCGCCGGTAGCCTGATCGCGAAGATGCGCGCCCGACATCCGCACCTGTACGAAGGTGGCGAGCGCGAGCCGTGGGAGCGGATGAAGGCCCGTAAGCGAACGTCGATCGAGGAGGGCCTGCCGCCCGGCCTCCCTTCCCTTCACCGCGCCCACCGGCTCCAGGATCGCGCCGCCGGCGTGGGCTTCGACTGGCCCGGCGCCGAGGGTCCGGCCGAAAAGGTAACCGAGGAGTTAGGCGAAGTCCGCGCACACCTCCCCTCCGGTCCGGACGACAGGGATGCCGCTCGTCAGGCAGCCCTGGAAGCGGAGCTAGGCGACCTGCTCTTCGCCGTGGTCAACCTCTGCCGGAAGTGCGACGTCCACGCCGCGCTCGCCCTCGACAAGGCCAACGACAAATTCGTCAGGCGCTTCAAGGGGATCGAGACCCTCGCCGCCCAGCGCGGAATCGACGTCCGCTCCGCGGGACTCGAAGCGCTCGACCAACTGTGGGATGAAGTCAAAGCCGCCGAATGAGCCGAGACTCCATTGAGCCCGGCAAGATCCGCGAAAATTCGCCAAATCCGCGAAGACTCGCCCCTCCCGCCGTTGACCTACCCGCGGAAATTCCGTTGCACAGATCCCGAAGTTCAAAGACTCTCATCTCGAAATGACTTTGGACTCGGTTCTCCCATTTCGAACTCGCCTTCCCCGAGAAAGAGCGGCGTTGCCGTCCCATCACCGTCATCGTAGAACCGCACCGTTCCCGGCGTTGCCATCTTGGCGATCCAGATGATCTGCCCTGTGTGACCGGCAAAATGCTCCACGACGTGGTAGACCGCTTCCATGACCGTGGTGTCGCGACCCTGGATCGACCGCCGCTCCAACAGTTCACTCGGCAGCAGCGCGCGAAGGACCTCGTCCACCTCCCGTAACGTCGCGTCGAGCCCATCGAGCATGCCTGACGCCGTGGCGCCGCCACGCGCCGCGAACTCCATGTTCCGCTTGCGAACATCCGGCTGCCCGGCGACGCCGCTCAGGATCCACTGCCGCACGTTGCCGGTCAGGTGCAGCAGCAGGTTGCCGGCACTGTTCGAGCTCTCGTTAGGCCGCCACCAGAGCCGGTCGGCCGGCATCGACTCGACTGCCAGGCGGATCTTGGCCGGGTACTCGCGACAGAGATAGTACCGCGACCGCTCGAGGAAAGAAGCTGCTATCGACATGAAGGGTGCAGGCCTGCCGTCTGCTGTCAGGGTTTCAACCGGTTCATCATTCTCGGAAACGCTGCGCACTCCCGGATGTGCGGTGTCCCGCAGATCCAGGCCACGGTTCGCTCGAGACCGAGTCCGTACCCGGAATGAACGAACGTGCCGTACTTCCGCAGGTCCAGGTACCAGCCATAGGCATCCATCGGAAGTCCTTCCTCCCTGATGCGCTGGACGAGCTTGTCGTGATCGTCCTCGCGCTGCGACCCGCCGATGATCTCGCCGTACCCTTCGGGAGCCAGGCAGTCATCGCAGAGCACCGTGCGCGGGTCGGCGGGGTTTTCCTTCATGTAGAACGCCTTCGCTTCCTTCGGGTAGTTGCAGACGAAGACCGGTGTTTCGTGATCCTCGACGAGCAACGACTCGTCTTCGGCGCCCAGGTCGTCACCCCACTTGATGGTGCTGCCTTTTTTCTGAAGGATTTCAACCGCGTCTGAATACTCGATTCGCGGGAATGGGCCCTTGATGCGCTCGAGCTTCGACACGTCGCGCTCCACCACCGCCAGCTCTGCCTGACGACGCTCGAGTACCCGCCTGACGATGTGCAACAGCATCTCTTCCTGCAGCCGCATGTTGTCCTGCGAATCGTAGAACGCCATCTCCGGCTCGATCATCCAGAACTCGGTCAGGTGCCGGCGCGTCTTCGATTTTTCGGCGCGGAAGGTCGGGCCAAAGGTGTAGATGCAGCCGAGTGCGGCAGCCGCCGCCTCTCCGTAGAGCTGACCCGTCTGGGCGAGGTAGGCGAACCCCTCGTCGAAGTATTCAGTCTGGAACAGCCCGCTCCGCTCACCAATGGCGGCGGTCAGTACGGGCGTGTCCACGTGGATAAAGCCGCGTTCGTAGAAAAAATCATGGATCGCCTGCTCGATCTCGTGCCTGACGCGGAGGATGGCCACCTGCCGCGGGCTCCGCAGCCAGAGGTGCCGGTTATCGAGCAGGAAGTCGATGCCGTGCTCCTTCGGCTGGATGGGATAGTCGATCGGAC
>CBIHMX010000370.1:0-3584 GCA_966211115.1 uncultured Gemmatimonadaceae bacterium
CACGCCCCAGTCACGGTTCGTTTGCGGGAACTCCGTCTCGAGCTGGCGCGCCACCCGTTCGAGGTCGCCTCGCGCCTGTGCGAGCGTGATGCCGGGCTTGAGTCGCGAGACCATCTGCAGCTGCCGGCTCGGGACGATATTCGGCGCGGCCGGTGAAACGCCTAACGGTAACCACAGGTCGCCGGGATTCATCCGGGGGCGGTATCCCGTTGGCATGACTCCAATGACCGTTCGGGCCACTCCCTCCACGCTCATCGACGATCCAATCGCGGCGGACGCGTCACCCGGAAACAGTCGTCGCTGAAGCGCGTGGCTGATGACGACCACCGGCACGTCGGCTCGATCCTCCGATTCGTCGAAGACCCGGCCGGCAATGGGGCCAGTTCCCAGCACGGTCCACATCGAAGCGGATACCGCCGCTCCCCGGATACTCAACGGCTCGGTGGATCCCGCCGGCACAACGGCGTAGGTCTGCGAGTTGATAGCCGCCGATCCCGCGAGGGTACGGCTTCGGTGCGCGAATGCCAGGTAATCCTGCGAGGAGACGGCAAAGTCGGCGATGGCGCCCGACGCCGAAACATGTGTCGTGGAAATGCCGACCAACTCGTGGTCAGCCCGGAACGGAAGGGGCCGAAAGAGAAACGCATTGACGAACGTGTACGCCAGCGTCAACGCCGCCACCCCGAGTGCCAGCGTGGCGATGCCGGCCGCCGCATACAGCGGCTGGCGCCGGAGTGTTCGCAGGGTCCGGAAGAATTCTTCGCTGATGTCCATGTGTCGGAAGGGAGGGACGCGCAAGTTCCCTCCACCATCCGGGTCGGGGCCATGGCCACCATCAGGTGGCGTCGCCGGACCACTTCCACAAGTGGACTGGTCGAATCCGCGAAATGTGGTCATTTCAGCCGGACCACTAGTCCTGTACCTTCCCTGGTTATTGGGGCGAGGACATGAAACGAGCATCTGGCAGGGATACGCGCCGGACCGCGGCACAGAGATCGCCTGAGCGAACACGGGCCGCCGGCATCGTCCCGCACGCACCGCTGAATACGCGTTCGCGAGAGCCGCTGTACGAGCAACTGTATCGCAGCTATCGCGAGGCAATCGTCGACGGCCGGCTCATTCCGGGCAGCCGCCTCGCGTCCACGCGGGTACTGGCCGGTGAACTCGGCGTTTCACGCTTCACCGTCGTCAATGCGATCGAGCGACTGCGCGCGGAGGGATACCTGACGGCACGGAAGGGCTCGGGCACGTTCGTCAACGCCACGCTACCCGACCTTGCGATCCGCGTCAGGCCGCGCAGTCGATCGACGGCCGCGCCACAGCATCTCCGCGCATCGCCGCCGCGACTGTCCGCACGCGGCTCGGCGATGTCGAAGGTGGTGATCACCGGGCCGCGACCCATCGTGGACGAACCACGCGCCTTCCGGCCGCGCCGCCCGCCGCTCGACGCATTTCCCTACGAAACCTGGGCGCGCCTGGTCCGCAAGCAGTGGGGAAAATTCCGGCATCAATTGCTCGACTACGGTGACCCGGCGGGCTTCATGCCACTGCGACGGCAGATCGCCCAACATGTCGCCACCACCCGTGGCGTCCGGTGCACCGCCGATCAGGTCATCGTGACCAGTGGATCGCAACAGGCATTCGACATTCTCTTCCGGCTCCTGATGGATCCCGGTGATGCGGCCTGGATGGAAGATCCAGGGTATCTGGATGTCCGTGGCGCGCTCGTGGGAGCGGGCGCGCGAATCGTTCCGGTCCGCGTCGACGAGCGAGGCATGGATATCGAACGGGGAATCGCTGCCGCTCGCGGTGCGCGGCTCGCGGTGGTTTCGCCGTCACACCAGTATCCGACCGGCGCCACGCTTTCGGCGGAGCGCCGGCTGGAGTTGCTGGACTGGGCCTACGCGGAAGGCACGTGGATTGTCGAGGATGACTACGACAGCTACTTCCGCTACGCCGGGCAACCATTGTCCGCGCTGCAACAGCTCGATGTCGATCGGCTGGCGCGGAGCGGCATCCACTCTTCGGACGGGAGAGTCGTTTACGTCGGCACGTTCAGCAAGACACTTTTTCCCTCGCTTCGCATTGGCTTCTGCGTGGTACCACCGTCGCTCGGTTCGAGTGTTGCCAATGCCCGGGCGATCGCCGATAGCAACTCGCCGATCGCCGACCAGGCGGTGCTGGCCGAGTTCATCGCGTCAGGCCAGTACGATCGTCACCTCAGGCGAATACGGTTGATCTGCGCGGAACGATATGAAGCCGTCTGCCACTATGCTGACCGGGAGTTGCGCGGCCGCCTGCGACTCCAGACGGCAGCGGCTGGGACTCACGTACTGGGTTGGCTGGAGGACGCACGCCACGACAATGCGCGCCGCATGTCGACCAATTCGTCGCTCTCGCTAGTCGGTCGCATTGCGAAGCATGCCACAGATGCAGGGCTCGTCCTTTTCAGACTGAGTCGATACAGCCTGACAAGCCTGAAGGAGGACGGCCTCGTGCTCGGCTATGGTGGGCTCTCGACCAAGCGAATCGCCGCCGGCATGCAGCTACTGGCCAAAGCATTCGATACCGCCGAGCACGAACACGCGCGACTGTCGAGCCGATCGTGAAAAGCCAGTACCCGCGTTGACTTGCGACACCAAAACGCGGCGCGTAGTGTCTCTGGCTCATGACGCTTCCGCCTGAACCACTGGTCGATGCGCTTCGGGCGGCACTCGGCCCGGCCTACGAAATCGAGGCCGAGTTGACGGGCGGCGGGATGAGCCGCGTGTTTGTCGCCACGGAACGGGCGCTCAACCGGAAAGTCGTCGTCAAAGTCCTGCCGCCGGACGTTGCGGCCGGGGTGAACCGCGAGCGGTTCCGGCGCGAAATCCAGCTCGCGGCACAGTTGCAGCACCCGCACATCGTGCCACTGCTCTCGGCCGGTGACACCGAAGGCGTGCTGTACTACACGATGCCCTTCATTGAAGGGGAATCACTCAAGCACGCGCTCGCGCACAGCACGCGATTCTCGCCGCGCGAAGTCATCGGGATCCTGCTCGACGTGGTGGACGCGCTGGCGTACGCGCACTCGCGCGGTGTCATCCATAGAGACATCAAGCCGGCCAATGTCCTCCGCAGCGGGTCACACGCCGTGGTCGCGGACTTTGGTGTCGCGAAAGCGCTGTCGGCGGCGCTGCCCGCGGTCGGCATGACGACGAGCGGCATGGCGATCGGCACACCGCAGTACATGGCGCCCGAGCAGCTTGCCGGCGATCCCGCGGCAGACCATCGCATGGACCTCTACGCGATTGGCCTGCTCGGCTATGAATTGCTGACTGGCGCCCCGACGTTCGCGGAACAGTCGCCACAGGCGACGCTGGCGGCCCAGCTCACGCGGAACCCGGCGCCTATCGAGTTGAAGCGGCCGGACGTGCCTGACGCATTGGCCACGCTCCTGATGAGGTGCCTGGCCAAGGAGCCCGGCGCCAGGCCGCCGACGGCCCAGGTCGGTCGGCAGGAACTGGACGAGATCTGGATGCCGTCGGGCGACTATACGCCATCGCCATTGCTTCCCCGTCAGAAGAATGCGAACCGCGCCGATC
>CBIHMX010000371.1:0-3584 GCA_966211115.1 uncultured Gemmatimonadaceae bacterium
GATCACCAGCGTGTCGCCGGCCCTGACGGTGGCGCCCTCCTCCACGAGGATGCGCTCGACGCGCGCCGGCACCGTGCCCGCCACGTCGGTCTGCGTGAACTCGATGGTCCCGCTCGCGACGTTGTCCTCGGCTTCGCGACAGGCCATCACGGCGAGCAATGACACCAGCGCCAGGCGTCGCGTCATGTAACGGAATTCTCCAGGGAGAATGAGCCGCGCTGATTGCTCGCGCCGGATGGGTTTCGAAGGGCCGCGAGTGCGAATGCCGCCGCGTGCTTGCCGAAGGCCACGATGTCGTCCGAGGTTGGACCGTCGGTCCCTCGGCCCAGCAGAATTCCAGCGATCGGACTCGCCAGCACCAGGTAACCGACCTGCGCAACGATGGAGATTGCTGCAAAACGAGAATTGATGCGCCGATCGAAGACGCCGGTCGCCTGCCCCGCGTCGACGGCGAGGCGCAGTCGCTCGAACAATCCCGTCGAGAGCGACCGAATTGCTGGTTCGGCATGCGCTGCTTTCCAGTCGATGAGCTCGCGAGCGAGCAGGACTGGCAGGTGTGGATTGGCCACGAGCACCGCTACCTGACTTTCGACCACCGCGGAGACCACCGATTCCGGGGTCGAATCAGGTCCAATCCGCGAAACGGCCTCGGACGAAATTCGCGCTATAAGCCTGTCGAGGACATGTCCGTATAACGTCGCCTTGCTGTCGTAATAATAGTAGATTAGTGCGGAGTTTTGTCCTGATTCTGCCGCTATCATCTTTATCGTGGTAGCCACAAATCCCTGCTTTGCGAAGAGGCGTTCGGCGGCATCCAGGATTTTTTCAGAGCTGGCCTGTAAAGTGTCCATGCGTCTTAATTGAACGATTAATTCAGTCGGCCGTCAAGTACGGCGCGTCAACCAAAATCTCGTTGAGATCGGACTGCACGTTCCCTACTCTAGGGTCGCCTTCTCCATAGGAGTCCCCGTGGCTATCACGATCCGGGTCAAGCGCAACGGTCCCTACATGATCGCGCTCGAAGATGCGGGTCAGGTCACGATCCTCGACGCCGAAGGGAAGACGCTGGTCCCAGAGGCCGGTCGATCCATCGTGCTCTGCCGCTGCGGCGCTTCTTCGACCAAGCCCTTCTGCGACAAGAGCCACCGGACCGTGGGCTTCGTCGGCGACGAATGTGCGCCCGCCCTCGATCCCCCTCCGTCCCAGCCAGCGTGACCGCCCCGCCATTCGGCGAACCGGCGCCGAGGACCGAAGAGGAGCTGGACCACGCGCTGTCCCGACCGAGCGACGCCGTCGTTCAGGCACTGATCGATTGCCCCGGCGACGTCGCCATACTCGGCGCGGGCGGAAAGATGGGGCCTACTGTCGCCAGAATGGTGCGGCGGGCCGTCGGCCTGGCTGGCTCCGGCCGGCGCGTGCTGGCGGTATCGCGGTTCGGGTCCGGTCCGCTGGCTGAGCAGCTGAGCGACGCCGGCATCGAGGTGGTCCGCGCCGACCTCACCGACTGGGCATCGCTGGCGTCTCTCCCCGAAATGCCTAACGTCATCTTCCTGGCGGGCCAGAAGTTCGGGACGCGGTCCCTGCCATCGACCACCTGGGTCACCAATACGGTGGTCCCGGCGCTGGTGGCCGACCGCTTCCGCGGCTCGCGCATCGTCGCGCTTTCCACGGGCAACGTCTACCCGATGACGCGGGTGGCGTACGAGGGGTCTCGCGAGGACGACGCACCCGGTCCGATCGGCGAATACGCCTGGTCGTGCCTCGGCCGGGAACGGGTGCTGGAGCACGCCTCTCGCGCGCGCGGGACTCCGGTTTCCATCGTCAGGCTCAACTACGCCGTCGACCTTCGTTACGGCGTGCTGGTGGACCTGGCGCTCAAGGTCGCGTCGAGGACACCGATCGACCTGACGATGGGATTCGTGAACGTGATCTGGCAGGGCGATGCGGCGGCGCAGGTCATCCAGTCACTCGCGTGCGCAGAGGTTCCACCGTTTGTGGTCAACGTCGCCGGACCCGAAGTGCTGCGGATTCGCGACGTCGCACTGGAATTCGGCCGGCGCATGGGTCAGGAACCCGTATTCGTGGGGCAGGAGGAGACGGATGCGTTGTTGAGCAACACCTCGCGCGCCCGGTCGCTGTGGGGACCGCCGTCCGTGTCGGCGTCGCAGTTGACGAGCTGGGTTGCCGATTGGCTCATGCAGGGTGGAGTCACGCTGGGCAAGCCGACGCAGTTCGAGCAGCGTGAGGGCAGCTTCTGAACATCCGCACACACCTGCTCCGCGGGTGGGTGATCCCGGCACATCCGCTGGCGCTGACCGCACGACGCCGGCTGGATGAGCGTCGTCAGGCAGCGCTGACCCGCTACTACATCGACGCTGGCGCCGGCGGCCTGGCGGTCGGCGTCCATACGACGCAGTTCGCCATCCGCGAGCCCCGTCATGGGTTGTTGCAACCGGTCCTGGAGCTGGCCGCATCGGAGACACGGTCGTGGCGCGACCGCCGTCAGGTCGCGCTGGTTGCCGGAGTCATTGGCGACACTCGTCAGGCGGTGGCCGAAGCGGAGCTGGCGCGTTCACTTGGCTACGATGCCGCGCTGTTGAGCCTCGGCGCGCTGCGGGATGCCACGAATGCCCAGCTGATTGCGCATTGCCGCCGGGTGGCGGACATCATCCCGGTGTTCGGCTTCTACCTGCAGCCGGCCGTGGGCGGCCGGTCGCTGGACTGGCGGTTCTGGCGGGCGTTCGCCGACATCCCGAACGTCGTCGCGATCAAGATTGCGCCGTTCGATCGTTATGCAACGCTCGAGGTGGTCCGCGCCGTGGCTGATTCGGGTCGAACCGATATCGCCCTCTACACGGGGAACGACGACAACATCATTGGTGATCTCGTGACGCCTTTTCCCGCGGCGGTGGACGGCCAACCGGTCACGCGTCGCATGGTGGGGGGGCTACTCGGACAATGGGCGGTCTGGACGCGGCGCGCAGTCGACTTGCTCGACCGGTCGAAGGACTCGAAGGGCGTCTCACCCGGCCTGGCGACCGATGCCGCGGCGCTCACCGACGCCAACAGTGCAATCTTCGACGCGCCCAACCGGTTCGCCGGCTGCATACCGGGAATACACGAAGTGCTCCGGCGGCAGGGGCTCTTGCGAGGGACGTGGTGCCTGGACCCGCACGAACAACTGTCTCCGGGCCAGTCGCGTGAGATCGATCGCGTTAGCCGAGCGTATCCGCAACTCAGGGACGACGAATTTGTCTCTGAGAATCTTGAACGATGGATCTCGTGAGACGTGAGACGTGAGACGTGAGACGTGAGACGTGACCTAACGCGTCCGGGCCAGAGCTTGCTGGACTGCTTGCGGTAGTCCTTCTCCGATGGCGTCGGGCGTGGGCAGGGCTGAGAGGAACTCGGCGCGGAGTGCGTTCCGGCCGGCGTCGGATAACAGGAATTCCGCGAACCGCTCCGCAAGCGCCGCGTGGGGGGCTTTTAACGGGATGGAAAAGGCGTAGCGAATGGGTGCGCCGAGCATCGTGACTGTATCGGCGGCGCTAGTGCCGATTACGCGGACGGCTGCGTTGGCGTAC
>CBIHMX010000372.1:0-3570 GCA_966211115.1 uncultured Gemmatimonadaceae bacterium
GCTGCTGGGGGCACACCTGGGCGAAAAGCCGCGCGACGTGCGCGAGTAGCGGTCCGACGCGCCCGAGGCCCTGGCGGCGCTCGTCATGCAGTGCCTCGAGAAGGATCCGGCGGCGCGGCCTCAATCGGCCGGCGACGTGGCGCGCGTGCTGGACACCGTGACGTCGAGTGGCGCTGCCACGGCCGCGCCGGGCATCCTGGCCGGACGCATCCACATCGGCCGCGCCGTGTCGCTCTGGGCGTTAGGCACGGCTCTGGTGCTGCTGACGGCGTGGGCGGCGACGGTGGTCATCGGGCTGCCGGACTGGGTCCTGCCCGGCGCGATCGGGGTGACGTTTGCCGGACTTCCCGTCATCGGCTTCACAGCCTGGGTCCAGCGCATCGCCCACCGGACCTTTACCGCGACGCCCACGTTCACGCCCGGCGGCAGCTCGACCGCGGCGGCCGGCACGTTGCACACGTTCGCCATCAAGGCCAGCCCGCATGTCTCCTGGCGACGGACCTGGATGGGTGGCGCGGTCGCCGTTGGCGCCTTCATCGTGATGGTCGTCGGCTGGATGGTGATGCGCGCGTTAGGCATCGGGCCCGCTGGTTCCCTCGCGGCGGCGGGCAAGCTCGGGGCGGGGGACCAGATCATCCTCGTCGACTTCGCCAGCCCGGCCAGCGACTCGGCGCTCGGACTCACGGTGACCGAGGCGCTGCGGGCTGACCTGTCGCAATCGACCCTGTTCCGCGTCTTCCCGCGCCTGGCGACCATCGATGCGATGCGCCTGATGCAGCGCCCGCCGAATACCCGCGTCGACTTCGAGCTCGCCCGCACCATCGCTACGCGTGAAGGCATCAAGGCCGTCCTCGACGGCGACATCGTGTCCCTGGGCGGGCGCTACATCCTCACCACGCGGCTGATGACGGCCAACGGCGAGCAACTCGCCACCTTCAGTGAGGAAGCGGGGAGCGAAAACGAGCTGATTCCCGCGATCGGCCGGCTCGGGAAGCAGGTACGAACGCGGGCGGGCGAGCCACTGAAGCAGATCCGCGAGGCCAATGCCCTCGACCGGGTCACCACGCATTCGCTCGAAGCGCTCCGCAAGTACACCGCCGCGAATGTCATCTTCGACCAGACGTCCGACTACACGCGCTCGGTTCCGCTCCTGCGTGAAGCCGTCGCCATTGATTCCACGTTCGCGATGGCCTGGCGGCGCCTGGCCAGCAATTACAACAACACGTTCGAGTTCGCGGCAGCCCGCGACGCCGCGATCCAGGCGTTCAAGCACGCCGACCGGCTCAGCGAGGTGGAACGCCAGCTCACGTTTGCCTCCTACTATACGTATGGACTCGAAGTGGACGAGGAGCGCGCCCTGGCCGCGTACGAAGCCGTCCTGGCGCGCGATTCACTCAACATCATCGCCCTGAATAACGCGGCCAACACGCTGACCAAAAGACGCCAGTGGGACAAGGCGCTCGAGTATTATCGGCGCGCCATCAATCAGCCGGGCGCGAGCGCCATCCAGTTCTCGAATGCCATACCGGCGGCAACCCTGCTGGAACGTTGGGCAACGGTCGACACCCTCATGGAGGACTTTCTCCGCCGCTTCCCGAACAACCCGATCGCCCTCCGGGCGCCAGCGTTCAAGGCGATTCTCCTCGGTGACCATGACCGCGCCGAACAGATATTGAAGGAGATCGAGCCCAAGGTGAGTACATCGCGCACCGGCATGATTCAGCAACGGAACTTCGGCATGCACCTGGCCGCAACACGGGGGCGGGCGAAGGAATCCATGCGACTCAGCGCGGATCTGCGCGTGCGGCAAGAACAGGCTGGTGCCACCGCGCTGGCCCGGTTGAATGCCGGCCTGGACTCGGTGTTGATCTACACGCTCGTGTACGAGAACCCCGCCGGCGCTCGCGGCCTTCTGGACCGGGCGCTGCGTCGCGCCCCAGTCGATTCCATTCCGTTCCTCGATCGCGACTATGGGCAGATGCTGCTCATCGCGGCGCTGCTGAAGGACACGCTTCGCGCCAAACAGTGGCACGCCGACGCCCGCCGGAGCTGGGAAGACGCGGGCAAGCTCCTCGACCGGCCCTCATGGGAGGCGCTCAACGATGCGTCGCTGGCGATGGCGTACGGACGCTACCCGGAAGCGCTCGCCAGCGTCGATCGCGCGGCGTCCGCGCCGAACGAGCGCGTCGACGCCCTGCGCATTTCCCGATTCATGATGCTGGATCGCATGCAGCTGGCGGATTCCGCTATAACGGCGGGTGAGGCATACCTGAATACGCATTACCACACCCGGCTCATGACCGACGCATTCTACCTCGCGTCGCTCCGGCAACGGCTGGGCGAGATGTACGAGGCGAAGGGACAGATCGACAAGGCGCTCGAGCATTACACCGCGTTCGTCGAACTCTGGAAGAACGCAGACCCTGAATTGCAGCCACGCGTGCGGGACGTGAGGTCGCGGGTGGAAAGACTGCAGCGGCGGCGCGGTTGATTCGCTGGATTGACGATTGACGATTGACGATTGACGATTGACGATTGATGATCTGCCTGCGGGGGACCACGGAGCGCGTCAGACCCGAAGTACGATTCGAATCACGTGTCGACAGTCGCGACCAGCTTCCGCTCAGGCACGCTGATGATCGCCGCCGCCGTCATGTGTCCCGTCACGTTGGCCGTCGTGCGGAACATGTCCGGAATCGTGTCCGCGCCTAACAGGATTCCGATTCCCTCCACGGGCAGTCCGGCATCGATCAGCACCGGCGCCATGATGATGATGGTCCCGCCGGGAATGCCCGGCACGCTGAAGCTCGTGAGCACGACGGTCAGTACCACGCTCGCCATCTGCGCCGGGCCTAACGTGACGCCGTATAGTTCGGCGATGAACACCACGCCCACCGTCTGGCCGATGGCCGTGCCGATCCGGTAGACCGAGGCCGCCAGCGGCAGGAAGAAGCTCGTGATGTCGTCAGGCAGCCGGAGCTGGTTGCGCGCCCCCTCGATCATCGCCGGCAGCGCGGCCAGCGACGAACGCGAACTGATACCGACCGCCTGTGCCGGCACCAGGGCACGTGCAAAATCGCGGATCGAAACCTTCCCCAGCAGCGCCGCCACAGGATACAGCACCAGGATCCCGAACACGAACGTCAGGATGGAGGCGAGTGCGATATACCCCGCCAGCGCGCCGATCGCCGAGATGCCGAGCCGGACGACGAGTGCAAAGGCCAGCGCAAACACGCCAATCGGCGCCGTCACGAGGATCCAGCCCACCAGCGTCATCGCGGCGTCGCGGATCGCCTCGAACACCTTTACCACGGCCGACCGGGTCTCACCCTTCAAGCCAGCCACCGCGAGCCCGAACGCCAGGGTGAACACGATCAGCGGCAGCATCGCGCCGTCGGCGGCCGCGCGCACGGGATTACTCGGCACCAGGTCGATCAGCCAGTTCGCGAAGCCGGGAATTCGCTGGACGCTCTCGGCCGTGGCCTGGGCAGACTCACTGGCGCTTGCCTGAAGCGCCGCCTGCGCGGCCGGGTCGATGTCGAGTTGGCCAAGGATCGGTGGCGCGACGAT
>CBIHMX010000373.1:0-3563 GCA_966211115.1 uncultured Gemmatimonadaceae bacterium
TGCGAGATGCAGTGCGCCTCGTCGATCACGAACACGTCGATACTGGTGGACTTCAGCGTCTCCAGGAACTCCGGCTGGATGATGCGCTCGGGGGTGACGAAGACGAACTCCCGCTTCTCCTTGTGGATCTCCTCCAGCACGGCGCTCTCCTCGCGGGTGGTGAGCGTGATGTTGACCTGGGCCGCGCCGATTCCCAGCTCCTGGCGCTCAAGCAGAAGATGGGCATGCTCCCGGCGGCACCCAAGGCGGATCCCAAGCAACTCGGCGCCGGCAAGACGGGCGCCGAGGAGATCCATGACGCCGAGGTCGAAGAAGTACACGACGAGAAGCAGCGCGGTTGACCGCTCCTGCCGTCAGTGAGCAGCGGTTCCGGTATGGCCCCGTTCTCGGGGCCACCGTTCTTACTGTCCTCCTGATCTGGCTGTTCTGGAAAGTCTCCGATGTCCTGCTGCTCCTGTTCATCGCCACGCTGGTCTCGCTGTACCTGGCGTCCGTAACGGATTTCATCGTCGGCAAGCTGCCCATCCCGCGCGGGCTGGCGTTCACCATCGGGCTCTTCGGGACCCTGTTCGCGATCTACAGCCTCGGCGCCCTGCTGGTGCCGCCGGTCGTCGCGCAGACGCAGCAGCTCTTGAGCGTCCTGCCTAACTACATCGACGCCTGGCAGGCGGTGCTGCAGCGGATGGCGGCGCGGTTCCCCGGATTGTTAGGCGGCGCGGCCGATCCGCAGGCCGAGGTGGTGAACGCCATCGTCACGCAGATTGAAGGCGTGACGGCTCGCGCCGTGCCGACGGCGCTCAACGTCGGCCACCAGCTCGTCAACATCGTCTCGATCCTGGTGATGGGGATCTACATGGCGCTGTACCCGGGCCTGTACCGTGAGTGGATGATCGCGCTGTTCCCCCCGGTGCATCGTGACACCGTGCGGGACGTGCTGCGCGACATCGCCGTGACGCTCAAGGCGTGGATCGTGGCCCAGATGCTCGCGATGACCGTCCTCGCCATCCTGACCGCGATCGGGCTCTACATCCTGCGCGTACCGTACTGGCTCACGTTCGGGATCTTCGTCGGCGCGGTGGTGATCGTCCCGTTTTTCGGCACACTCATCGGTACGTTGTTGCCGGCGCTCTTCGTGCTTGGCGGCGATGGCTTTGCCGGCATCGGACCCGGCGGTCATTTCCTGCTCGTGGTCCTGCTGGGCATCATCGTGCATATCATCGAAGGCAACGTCGTGCTGCCGCTGATTACCGCCAAGCGGGTCGAGATTCCACCGGTGATGAGCATGATGTCGGTGCTCATCGTGGCCAAGCTGTTCGGGATCTTCGGCGTCGTCGTGGCCGTTCCGCTGGCGGCCGTCGTGATGGTGCTGATCCGCCGGGTCGTGATCCATCGTGTATACGAAGGCCAGAGCTTCCGCCGCCATGCCGGCGATCGCGTGCTGGTGCTGCGCGTCCCCGCGCCCGATGCAGCCGTCATCGCCGGTTATCCAACCGATGTGCTGCGGGACATGATGAAGCGGACCGCGTAGTCCGATCAAAGGGGTCAGACTCGATTGATCAGAACCGGGGCCGCGTCGTGTTCCTGATCAATCGAGTCTGACCATTGATCCGGGGCTTAGACTTCAGGCATGACGCTCCGCCTCTACAACACGCTCACGCGATCGGTTGAACCATTCGAGCCCACCGATGGACGCACGGTCCGCATGTACACCTGCGGCCCCACCGTCTACAACCCGGCGCACATCGGCAACTTTCGCACGTTCCTGTTCGAGGACCTGCTGCGACGCGTGCTGCGGCTGAATGGCTGGGAAGTGATCCAGGTGATGAACCTGACGGACGTCGATGACAAGATCATCAAGCGCGCGCGGGAGCAGAAGAAATCGATCACCGAGGTGACGGAGCCGGTCACGGAGATCTTCCACGCCGACCGGAAGTATCTCCGCATCGAGGACGCCGAGGTGTACCCGACCGCGACCGGTCACATTCCGGAAATGATCGCCCTCGTCGAGCGGTTGCTGGAGAAGGGCGTCGCGTACAAGGCCGACGACGGGTCCGTTTACTTTGCCATCGACCGGTTCCCGGGGTATGGGCGGTTGTCGAGGCTGGACACGCGCGAGATCAAGACCGGCGCGCGTGTGGCGCAGGACGATTACACGAAGGAGAACGCGCAGGACTTCGCCCTGTGGAAGGCCGCGAAGGAGGAAGACGAAGCGACCGGCGCCGCGTGGGATGCGCCGTTTGGTCGCGGGCGACCGGGGTGGCACCTCGAGTGCTCGGCCATGGCCATGAAGTACCTGGGCGAGACACTCGACATCCATGGTGGCGGCGTCGACCTCGTCTTTCCGCATCACGAAGACGAGATCGCCCAGTCGGAGGCGGCGACGGGGGCACCGTTCTCCAGATTCTGGTGCCACGGCGAGTTCCTGCAGGTCGACGGGACCAAGATGTCCAAGCGGATTGGCAACGTGTCCACGGTGTCCGACCTCCGCGAGAAGGGCATCTCGGCGTCGGCCTTGCGGCACTTCGTCTTCTCCACGCACTACCGGAAGCAGATCAATCTGTCGGGGGCGGCGCTGGAGGCTTCGATCGAGGCGGTCTCACGAATCGGCGAATTCGCGCATCGACTTTCGAACGCGAAAGGTGGGACAAAGGAGCTGCTGGCGGCGGCAGAGACCGCGGAAGTGGAGTTCCGGACGGCCTTGGACAACGACCTGAATGCGCCGGAAGCGGTAGCGGCGCTATTCACCTTTATCGGCCGTGCCAATGCCGAGCTGGACCGTAAGGGATCGGATGTCGGAGCGCTCGCTCGTGCGCGCTCCGCGTACGGGTTGATGATGAGTGTCCTCGACCTCGAGCCTCGGGCGCTCCGGTTTCTGGTTACCATGGGAAAGGTGGATCCGGAACCGACTGCGGCGTCAGGTCTTACGGCCACTGAACTGGAAGCGGTGCGGTGGGGAGTCGAGCGTCTCCGCGAACGTATTCAGGCGAGGCAGGATCGGGATTTTGCCCGTTCAGACGCACTCCGGGCGGAGGTTGAGGGTCGTGGATTCGCGGTGAAAGACATGCCGCAGGGAACAGTCCTGGAGCGCTTCCAATAGGTCAGGCAGAGTTCGGGGTCAGACCCGGGGTCAGACCCCGGGTCTGACCCCGAACTCCTGGGTGGCGGGGGCGCTGGCTCCGAACTCGGAACTGGTTGTAGCCCAATTGCTTGACACTCTTTTGCGGCTCCGCTATCATGCTTGGCTCGCGCGATTGGCTGTGCTGACGTAGCTCAATTGGCAGAGCACCTGATTTGTAATCAGGCGGTTGCGAGTTCAAGTCTCGCCGTCAGCTCTGGGTGAGCGGTGTCAGCAACAGTAAAGCGCGGGGTGTTTCAGGTGGGGTACCCAAGCGGCCAACGGGAGCAGACTGTAAATCTGCCGGCTCACGCCTTCGAAGGTTCGAATCCTTCCCCCACCATGGTGGCGGACCTAACGAAGAGTGAGGAGAGATTGCGGGAGTAGCTCAGTTGGTAGAGCGCAAGCCTTCCAAGCTTGATGTCGCGGGTTCGAGCCCCGTCTCCCG
>CBIHMX010000374.1:0-3562 GCA_966211115.1 uncultured Gemmatimonadaceae bacterium
CCACGAGCACCGTGTCGCCGGACTTCCGCAGCACCCATCCGGGAATCTGGAGGATGTATCGTCCCTGCCGGTCCACGGATCGCGCGCCGAGCGGGATGCCGATTCCCGGCAACATGAGGTTGAAGGTGCGATGAATCCTGAGGTCAGGACCGATCACCGCCATTCGCTCGTTCCCTTCGTCCGAAAGAAGCGTCGAATCGCCAGGCATCGGTGAAAGGGCAGTCGGCATCCGGTATTCGGCCGGGCCCGAACCGGTGCGACCGATCGGCGTGAATGTGTTTCGGTTGAAATCGGCAACGACGAGGCCCTTGTCGAGGCGATCGGTGATGATGACGCGCCCATCCGGGAGCTCGCGTACGGCGCGAATCTGGGTGAAGTCGATGTCCAGCGTGCGCTCGGGCGCGGCGAGCGGCACGGTTTGCGGAAATGCTGCGGTGACCTGAAGAGCCAGAAAGAATGCAAGCATCGTGAACGTTCTCGTTTGAGTTCAGCCAATGACTCATCGGAGCATTGCTGAGCAGGCCGGCGCAGTCCACGTTGGCGTGGCGGCTGGTGGTGGCGTGGGGGCGAATTGGTCGTTCGCGTGGTGATGAAACGACTTGCTCACGCATTACGCCGCCTCAAGATTGGCCGTACCGATCACGCCTCATCATCCAGCTGAATGCTCATGACTCTGCTTGCCCTTCTGGCCGCTGCCTCGCTGGCATCGCCACTTCGAGCCACACTCGCACCGGACACCGTTCGATATCCCGTTCTCAATCACGGTCGTGTCGCGGGCGAAATGACCGTCATCCGCGATGGCGGTTCCGTCGTGGTCCGGTACATCTACACCGACCGCAATCGCGGGCAGCGGGTCGAGGCGCGTTATCGCCTTTCGCCGAGCGGGGACTTGATCGGTTCCGAGATGCGGAGCGTCGGTGCAAACGGCGTCGCGGGCGAACCGACGTTCAGACTCGAAATTACCGGTGACTCGGCGAAAATGATGTCGCTGCAGGGTGGCCGTGGCGGCACAACGGCAGCGCCAGTTACGCGATCAGCGAAGGTCGAATCGGGGATGTACTTCCGGACCGGTGGTATCCCGTGGGAGTCGGCGTTCTTCGTGCGCCATCTGTTGAAGCAGCCCAACCAGACCGCGCGCACCTTCCCGACGGGTACGTCGCGACTCGAGATCGTGGCCGACACGATGGTGACGATCGCCGGCACGCGGCAGCGGGTCAGGCTGGCGATGGTTCACGGACAGACATCGATCCCGAGCGGCGTGTGGGTCGACGAGCGCGGCGAGTTCGTCGCGTCGGACGTCCAATGGTTCATGACGGTGCGGCCGGGGATCGAGAGCGCGTTGCCAGTGCTACGGAAGATTGAACTCGACTGGCGAAATCGTCAGGCAGAGGCGATCGCCCAGCGGCTCACGAAGCCGGCGGGTGTGACGGTGATCCGGAACGGTGACGTGTTCGACGCCGAGCGCGGCGTGATGATGCCCCGCACGACGGTGGTGATTCGTGGTGACCGCATCGAGGCAATCGGACCGGCCGACCAGGTTGCGACACCGGCCGGTGCAACGGTCATCGATGCCACGGGGAAGTCGGTGCTCCCCGGACTCTGGGACATGCACACGCACTTCCAGGCGAGCAGTGCGTCGGGTGGCACGATCCTCCAGCTCGCGACCGGCATAACGACGATCCGCGACCTGGTGGCCGACACGGACGTCGGTGTCACGATCCGCGACCAGGCGAACGCGGGCAAGGTGATTTCACCCCGCACGATCCTTGGGGGGTTCATCGAAGGGCCTGGTGCATGGGCGGGTCCCTCGGACGCGATTGCCAGCACTGAAGCCGAGGCTCGCGCCCTCGTCGCGCGCTACGACTCCCTTGGCTACAGGCAGATCAAGCTCTACAACATCCTTCATCCCGACTACGTGCCGGCCATCGCCGCCGAGGCGAAACGGCGCGGCATGCGGCTGAGCGGGCATATCCCGCGGGGGCTGAGTGTGCCGGTGGCGGTCAACCTCGGGTTCGACGAGGTCAACCACGCCGCCTTCCTGTTCTCGACCTTCTTTCAGGACTCGCTGTACTGGCCGACGATGCGCGCCTATTCGCTGGTCGCGTCCATCGTGGCGCCTAACTACAACGTCGACTCGCCGGAGATGACGAAGCTCATCGACTTCCTGAAGGCGAAGAACACGGTCATCGACGGCACGTTCAACCTGTGGATGGGGCGGGGCGCACTTTCGGGTGACGGCAATCCCGGTGCCCAACAGTACGCGCGGTTGCTCAAGCGGTTGTACGACGCCGGCGTTCCGATCGTGGCGGGGACGGACAACAACACGGGATCGACATTCATTCTCGAGCTCGAGTTGTACCAGCACAGCGGAATCCCGGCGCCGGCGGTGCTGCAGATCGCGACGATCAACGCTGCCCGTGTCATGAAGGATGACCGGGAGTATGGCAGTCTCGCCGTGGGAAAAGTGGCGGATGTAATCGTGGTGAACGGCCGTCCCCACGAGCGCATCTCGGATCTCCGGAACCTCGAGACCGTGATCAGGGCCGGCCGCGTCTACGACCCCAAAGCCCTCCGCGCCGCCGTCCTCGGCCCCCCCACCAACTAGGGGACGGAGGAGGGACGGAGGAGGGACGGAGGAGGGACGGAGGAGGGTCTGACCCCGGTGCAGCATAAACGGGGGGGACGGCATCAAAAAACGTGTCGACCTCTCATTTCAACGCACTCCAGGAGGGACCCATGAGGCTCCGCACCGTCCTGCTTTCAGGCGTGGTGGCACTTCCAGCGATCAGCACGGCTTTCGGCGGATGGGCTGTCGTCACCGTGGAGAACCCGCCCGAACACCTCGTTGTCGGAACCCCGTATGAACTCGACTACGCCGTCCGACAGCACGGCGTCGAGCTCATGAGCGGGCTTGCCGGTAAGATCGAAGCCAGGTCCGGCGACCGTGTTGTGAATGCGGACGCGCGACAAACCGCCAAGGGCAAGTACCGGGCATCACTCATCGTGCCCAGCGCCGGCGCGTGGACCATCACCGTCAACAGCGGCTTCGGCCCCAGCAAGACGACGATGATGCCGATCAGCGCCGCCGCGGCCGGCGTTCCCGTTGTGGCGATGGCCGACGCTGAACGCGGCAAGCACCTGTTCGTCGCGAAGGGTTGCACGACCTGCCACGTGGACATGAAGGTCATCCCAGTCGACGTTCGCACGAACAAGTACGACGTCGCCTTCGTGAAGAAGCTGCTCGCCGATCCCAAATCGATGCCCCGCCGTCACGGCGTTGACGTCGAGATGCCAAACCTGAACCTGAGCACGACCGAGATCTCTGCGCTGTCGGCCTATCTGTCCGGGCCGAACTCGGCTGGCACTCGCTAGATTCCGGGCAGGCGCGTCGCGGCTGACGCCACTGCCCTGAATTCAGCGAGCCGGCATGGACTCAATAGAGAGATCGATTGTACCTCGACGGGTTGCGGGGGTCACGGCAGGCCTCGCCGGAACCGGCGCCGTACTTGGCGCCGGTTTATCGGCTGGTTTGATCGCCATAGCCGGGGCGGTCGTTGGGGCC